>CBFDBL010000510.1:0-5156 GCA_965603035.1 uncultured bacterium | reverse complement strand
GGCGTTGGCTCAGCCTAGCAACGGACGATCGAGGAGTGGGATGACCTCGGGCACGCGGTTGGCGACCTGCCGCAGCAGGGTGACGAGGTCGGACTTGCTCGAGTTGGCCAGGCGGGCGAGGGTGATGTCGAGGTCGTGGAACGTCTCGGGCTCGTGGATCCAGGCGAGGCCCAGCGCGATGACGTGCTTGCAGGGGTCCCGCGAGCCCGCCAGCGGGCATTCGCACTCGAAGTGCATCTGCCGACCGCTGATGTCGAGCCGCGTGGTGTAGATGCCGCGCGTGCCGTGGAACTTCGCGGTCAGCGACGAGCCGACCCGCATGCGGCTCGTCATGTGCGCGCTCTTGGCGTAACGCCATGCCGAACGGTACACCCGCTGGCTGCACAGCCGCTCCAACTGGTCGGTCGTGAGAGGAAGCGCACGGTGGTAAGCGGCAGTCTCGGCTCCCATGATAAGCCTCCAAATCTGCCTGATTCCCAGGGACGCTGTACTGCATAGCAACAATCGTGCCACCCAGAGCGTCCAGGGATGGCGACAGCGCCCGGCCCCGGCGGCGGCCTGTGCTGGCCCGCCGCCGTAAGTCGTGTCTCCTCAGTCCTTAACGGCGGCCGCCACCGTCGCGGGCCCGGTCGGGGCCTGCGGCGAGACAGGTGCGCTCAGAATTGACAGGTAGGGCAGAGATGTCAGGTATACCAGACCGCGGCGGACAGCGATGTCCGTCGCATAGGAATGCCGGCCAGGCCGGTAGCGGGCGATGGGCCGCGGGGCGCGCGGGTTCCCGACGTCGGTGACGAACAGGTTGTGCTCGCCGTAGTAGGCACAGCCATAGAGGTAGTCGCCCACGAGCAGCCCGCCCCGGCCCTTCCGGGTGGCGGAGAAGCTCGGGTCGCCGGGCTCGCGCAGGCGGGCCACGGCCAGCCCGTCCGCCGTGCCCGCGAAGAGGTGCGCGCCGCGCACGGCCACGCTGTGGAACGCCTCCCCTGTATTGACGATCTTCCGGCGGCCATCGCGGGCGGGCGGACGGCGGCCAGGCACGCGCAGCGGCGTCGCGCTCAGGCCCTGTCTCTCCGTCACATAGAGCCAGTTGCCTGCCACGGCCATGTCGGTGGGCTCCTCGACGTCGAGGGTGGCGAGGCGGCGCGGGTGCGTCGGGTCGCGGACGTCGAGGATCGCGCCGCGGCGTTTGCCGAGCACGAAGGCGAGGTCGCCGTGGAGCTTGACGATCCGGGCGCCGGCGATGCCGCCCACCGAGGCGAGCTCGACGGGCTGCTCGGGCTCGGCGGTCTCGACGATGCGCAGGCCCGAGGCGTTGGCGACGAAGGCCACCGTGCCCCGGCCTGCCACCCCCCACCCCGGGCCGACCATGAAGCTGCCGACCCGCCGCGCCGTCTGCGGCGACCGGTGGTCGAGGATGGCGAGCCCGCCGGGGTCGCCCGCCAGGAAGATCCGCTCGTCGGTCACCGCCGAGCTGAGCCAGCGGCCAGCCTCGTGGAGCGCCCCGGCGATGCGCGGATTCGACGGCTCGCCCACGTCCACCACCAGGAAGCCGAACGCCGGGTCCGCGATGGTGACGTAGCGGCCCGCAACGTCGGCGACCCGCCACTCCGACCGCTCCTCCATCCAGCGCCGGTCGCCCGCGATCAGCTTGCCGAGCAGCCGGGGCTTGCCCGGCTCCGACAGCTCGTAGACGAACAGCCCGCCGTCCTGCCGCCAGGGGTTGCGCCGAGCGACGTAGAGCCGATTCCCGTCCAGCGCCGCCGAGCCCTTCAGCGCGCCCCGAATGGCGAGCACCCGAGGCGCCGTCGGATCGGAGGCATCCACGAACGCGAGCCCACCTCTCGACGCGCGGACCAGCGCCACCGCCCGGTCGCCGACCCGCCCGGTCGCCGCGAGCGGGCCGCCTACCCAGCACGCCACCGGCTGGGGCTGCTCCCCTTCCTTCAGCCGGAGGACATAGACAGCGGGGATGAGCCGCGTCGGCGCGTCGGGGCCGAGGCCCTCCTTGAGGTCCAGCGGCGCGCTCCGCCATCCCGACGACTGCTTCTCCTGGAGCGCCAGCGCCTTCGGCGAGAGCCTCGCGGGCACCAGCATGGCGTCGCCCAGGAACCGCGGCGCCTCGATCCGCTCCGCCGCGCCCAGCGTCACCGCCCCCCCAGCCCGCGTTCGCCGCGGGTCCGCGACGTCGAGCGAGCCGAGCTCGTTCGCGCCCTTGACGAAATAGAGCGTCGTGCCGCGAGCGGCGAGCGCGCGGCCCCCCAGCCGCTGCGTCCGCAGAGCCTTCGGGCGCAGGGGGTCCGTCACGTCCCAGGCCAGGAGGATGCCGGAAGCGGTCGCGTAGACCGCGTCGCCGACCATCGCCATCGAGGTGGCCCACGCCCCCGTCGGGTTCGGCTCGGCAGCCACCACCCGCGGGCTGCTGGGGTCCGACACGTCGGCCACCAGCAGGCCCGTGAGGTTGCTGTCGGTCATGAAGAAGAGATGCTTGCCGCGTCGCACGGCGGCCAGCGGCTTCCCGTTCGGCAGCCGCACCCGATGCACGGCCTCGACCGGGCCCGTGCGGCCGGCGAAGAACCTCACCCGCCCCCGCGCCGCATCGAGCGCCACCGTCCCGTAGGCCACGGGCGCCCGCACCCAGTCGTCGCCCGCCAGCGCCCGCCGCACCAGCCGCAGCGGCTCGGGGAACCCGCGCGCCGCCGCATACCCCCGCGACGTCACGTCCACGCCGCCGTCGCGGACGACGAACGCGTCCCCTGCGAGCGGTGGGAACGTCAGCGCCGCGGCGGCCCGAGGATGAGGGCGCGCCGCGACCTCGCCGGCGCACAGTGCACCGCCGACGGCGGCGGCGAGCGCCACCAGGGCCGCGCCGAGCGCTCGTGAGGGCGAGCCGCGTTGCCATGGCGAGGGAAGCACGGCGTTGCGAGCCCCTCCAGCGGCGATCGCGCGCCGGCCGCGCCGCTACTTCCCGAGCAGCGCGCGGGCGGCGGCGGCGATGGTCGCGGCGTTGGGGAGGTAGGCCTGCTCGAGAACGTAGCTCTGCGGCGAGATGCCGTCGAGCGCCCCGATGCGGCCGACGGGCGAATCGAGGTAGTCGAACGCCAGCTCCTGGATCTGCGCGGCCACCTCGCCGGTGTAGGAGCCCGTGCGCGTCGCCTGCGAGGCGACGATGGCCCGGCCCGTCTTGCGCACGGACCGCAGCACCGTGTCGATGTCGAAGGGGATCAGGGTGCGCGGGTCGATGACCTCGGCCTCGATGCCGTGGTCGGCGGCGAGGGCCTCGGCCGCCTCGAGGGTCAGCTTCGCCACCTGGCCCCAGGCCACGAGCGTGATGTCCGAGCCCTCGCGGCGGACCGCCGCCTGGCCGAAGGGCACCGTGTAGCCCTCGGCGGGCACGGCGCCCGTATCGTTGTAGAGTGCCTGGCTCTCGCAGAAGACGACGGGGTTGTCGTCGCGGATCGCGGTCTTGAGCAGGCCCTTGGCGTCGTAGGGCGTCGAGGGCACAGCGACCTTGATCCCGGGGATGTGGGTCGAGTGGCTCTCGAGGCTCTGGCTGTGCTGCCCGCCGTAGCCCTTGCCCGCACCGACCGACGAGCGGACGACCAGCGGCACCGAGGCGTAGCCGCCGGACATGTACGACCACTTCGCCGCCTGGTTGTAGAGCTGGTCGCCGGCCTGGAACTCGAAGTCGGAGTACATGAGCTCGACGACGGGCCGCAGCCCCGTCATGGCGGCGCCGACGGCCGAGCCGACGATAGCGGCCTCGGAGATCGAGATGTTGAACACGCGGTCGCGGCCGAAGGCCTCGAGCAGGCCCTTGGTGACCTTGAAGGCGCCGCCGTAGTCCGCCACGTCCTCGCCGTAGAAGATCACGCGGCTGTCCCGCATCATCTCCTCGACCAGCGCCTCGCGGATCGCCTCCTTGAAGGCGATCTGCCCGTCCTTGCGGGCGATCGGCTCGGGCTGCGCCACCATCCGCGGGGCGGCGGCCTCGGCGGGCACCGTCTCGGACGTGCCGCTGCTGTACATGAAGGTCAGCACTTCGCTCGGCTCGGGCTCCGGCGCCTGGGCGGCCTCCCTGGCGGCGCGCGCCTGGCGCTGCTCGACCCGCTCGCGGAGCGCCTCGACCTCGTCGTCGGTGCACAACCCCGCCCGGACCATCTGGGCGGCGAAGGTCGTGATGGGGTCTACCGCCCGCCAGGCCGTCTCCTCCTGCTTCGTGCGATACTCGTTGCGGGGGTCCGAGAGCGAGTGGCCGTGGTAGCGGTAGCAGACCAGCTCCCGCACCACGGGGCCCTTGCCCTCGCGGCACAGCTCGGCGGCGCGGCGGATCCCGTCGATCACGGCCAGCACGTCCATGCCGTTCACGACCTCGGCGTGCAGGTTGTCGGGCCGGAAGCCCGCGCCGCGGCGGGCCATGAAGTCGAGGCCCGTCACCTCGCCGATGACCTGCCCCGTCATGCTGTACTGGTTGTTGACGATCGCGAAGATCGTCGGCACGCCACAGGGCCTGTCAACGAGATCCGCGCTCGTGAACTGGCCCATGGAGGCAACGTTGAGGGCCTCGAACGAGATGCCGTTGCAGTAGGCGCCGTCGCCGGCGAAGCACAGGCACACCTGCCCGCTGCCCCGGTACCGCGCCGACATCCCGGCTCCCGCCGCGATGCCCAGGCTCCCGCCCACGATCGCGTTGGCGCCGAGGTGGCCCACGCTGGAGTCCGCGATGTGCATCCCGCCCCCGCGGCCCCGGCAGTAGCCGGCGTCGCGGCCGAACAGCTCGGCGGCGGTGCGGAACAGGTGGTGCTCCATCGCCTGCTCGCGCAGCTCGGCCTCCTCGATGTCCTTGTCGGCGTCGAGGCCGAGCACCTGCTCGAGGGTGGCCGCGTCGCGCTGGGACACCGCCCAGCAGCCCTTCGCGATCCCGTCCCCGTGGCCACGGTGGGTCGAGGTGATGTAGTCGCTCAGGCCCAGGACCGCCGTGCACCCGACGCTGGTGGCCTCCTGGCCGATGCTCAGGTGGGTCGGGCCGCGGTACTGGAAATCGAGATCCTTCACGGGCTCGTAGGCCTGCATCCGCAGCGCGAGGATCATCTCCTCGAAGGCGCGGATGGTCATCATGAACTCGAGCAGACGCCCGGCCTGCTCCTCGCCGAGCACCCCGT
>CBFDBL010000509.1:0-5165 GCA_965603035.1 uncultured bacterium | reverse complement strand
TCGACGGCCTCGACCAGCACGCTGTGCGCGATGGCGTAGCGCTGCGAGGCCTGCCGCGACAGGCTCTCGGCCACGGCGGCCTGGATCCGCAAGACCGCGTCGCGCGGCCGCTCCGGCGACGCGGCGGGGAACGCCACGCACAGGGCGAGCAGCGGGTAGCGGACGGTGCGGAAGCTGAGCGAGACGGGGAAGGCCGCGAGCGGGCGGCCGTCGGGCGCCCGGCCGTCCTGGCGCAGGCCCCGGACCATGGCGTCGCGCGCGCAGGGCCAGGCGCCGGGGAGCCCGTCGCCGGCGCTGGAGCACACGACGGTGGGCTGCTGGCCGTAGGCGTAGACGGCGACGCAGGCGGCGCCGAGCCCCGCGAGGGCGTCCTCGAGCTCGCGCAGGCGGCGCACGTCCACGAGCGAGGCGTGGCCGGCGCGGCGCGGCGGCAGCAGGCGGCCGTCGGGGAGCAGGCGAAGGCTGATGTCGAAGGCGCGGAGGTCGTCGGCGAGGCGGTCGCGGACCGCGGCGGCGCCGGCGTTGTAGCGCTTGAGCTCGAGCAGGACGTCGAGCCGCGCGGCCATCTCGTCGATGCGGTCGAGCGCCGCGTGGCCGTCCACCGCGGCGTCGAGCGCGGGCACGCTGTCGGACCGGTCGCGGACCACGGCGATCGCGACGAGCGGGTCGCGCGCGCGGATGGCTCGGCAGACGTCGAGGTGGCTGTGGCCGTCGGTCTGCTCGGGCACGGCGACGAGGGCGGGGCGTGCGCGGGCGACGGCGTCGGCAGCCTCGGCGGCGGTGGCGGCGTCGAGCGGGAGGGGCCGGAGCGCGGGCGGCAGGCGGTCGAGCGGCTCGAGGCGCCGGCGGTCGGCGTCGGCGCGGACGACGGCGCAGGCGTGCAGGCGTGGGGCGTCGTTGGGCATCGGCGAGGCCCTTGCCTCAGCGGAGCCGGTCGAGGCGGAGGTTGTCGAGGTACCAGACGGCGTGGCCGGGTGCCATGCTCATGAAGCCGAGCCACTGGAGCCGGCCGAAGCCGGGGGAGCCGCACGGCAGGCGGTCGAAGCGCTGCGCGCGGCCGAGCGAGCTCACGGTCAGGTCGTACTTGCCGGTAGCCGCGGCGCCCAGCGGGCAGACGATCTCGACGCGGCACCACTGGCCCAGCGGCAGCGTGGCGAGCATCTTGCCGCCAGCCACCACCTCGCCGCTCGGGCCGAAGCGCACCGACGGCCCGGCCTGGTACCGCTCGCCCTGCGTCCGCCACTCGTGCCACAGCTCCGCGCCGCGCTCGAGCCGCAGGTCGAACGCCAGCCGCACCGTGCCCTCGCTGTGACGGGGCAGGTAGTGGAGCTGCGGGTCCCACGCCTGCGCCAGGCCGGCCGCGTCGGTGAACTTCAGGCTCCGCGCTCCGCCCGCCGCCGTGTCCGCGCTCACCCGCACCGAGGCGCCGAGCGCCTCGCCGGTGACGGTCCCTCCGCGCGGCGGCGCGCCGACGGGCGTCGCCTCGAAGTCGTCGGTCACCGTGCTGGGCCGGCGGAACGCGGGCAGGGTGGCGGCGTGGCCGACGTGGCGCGGCGCGTTCACCCAGTAGTCCTCGCCGTAGAGGCCGATCTTCGTGGCGTGGAAGGGCCGGAACCCGACCCTGCGCGCGGGCGAGCCGTGGCCGAGGCGGAAGTCGCCCTGCACGGGGTTGACGAACCGCGGGTCGGCGACGACCGAGCGCACGTCCTGCTGCGTGCCGCGCCACTGGGCGAGGCTGCGGCCCGCGAAGTCGGGCGGCGCGCCCGTGGTCACCCAGTAGAGGTTGTTGTCGAAGCTGTAGCTGCCGCCGCGCCAGTTGCCGGCGAGGACGGCGTCGTGGTCGCAGTAGATGAGGTTGGCGGTCACGGTCACGGCGCGGTGCGGCTCCTCGCGGGTGCGGACGAGCTGTGCGTCGCGCGAGAAGGCGAAGATGTTGTTGCGGACCACGTTGTCGCGGCCGTAGTGGAGGTGGAAGGCGCCGTGCGAGGTGTTGTAGACGATGTTGCTGTCGATCAGGAGGTTGGAGCTGCCCTCGTCGGCGTAGATGCCCCAGCCGCCCTCGCGGTGGGCGTGCACGTCGTGGATGCGGTTGTGGCGGATGCGTGTGCCTGGCGAGACGCCGAGGGTGTAGATGCCGCCGATGTCGCTGAGCGCGCCGCGGCCCACGTGGTGGATGTGGTTGCGCTCGATGACGTTGTGGTTCGCCGTGCTGGGCGCGTAGCCCCAGGCCCAGCCGACCGAGACGCCCGTCGAGTCGAAGTCGGCGATCTCGTTGTGCGTCACCGTGTTGTGCGAGCTGTGCCCGATCCACAGGCCCACGCCCGCCTGGAAGGCGTGCCCGCCGTCGTGGACGTAGCAGTTGTCCACCGTGTTTCGCTCGGCGAGCAGCGCGTCGTAGCGGGCGCTGTCGGCCTCGCCGATGCGGATCCCGCCCGCGCCGAGATCGTGCACGTGGCAGTGGCCGATGCGGTTGTCCTTGCAGCCCTCGGCGAGCCAGATGCCGTGGCCGCCGACGTGGCCGACCTCGCAGTACTCGAGCGCGCAGTGCTCGGTCCCGGTCGCCGTGACGGCGGCCGTCTCGAGGAACGCCGCTGCCTGGCCGTCGGCGGGCCGGGCCTTGTCGAGCCACCAGTCGGCGTGGCGGAACGACAGGCCCCGCAGCGTGATGTGGTGCACCGTCCGCCCGCCGGCCGGGTCGCCGTCGAAGCGCACCAGCTCCGCCGTCACCGGCGCCATCACCACCGCGCGGTACAGATCGTCGCCCGCCATCGGCCAGTAGTGGAGCGTGCGCGTCTTCGTGTCGAGGAACCACTCGCCGGGCGCGTCGAGCGCCGCGCGGTGGTTCTCGACGTAGTAGCGCTGCTGGCGTTCCCAGTAGCCGAAGGGCCAGACGCTCGGCGCCGTGAGGGTCACCTCGCGCTTCGCCTCGTCGAGCTTCTTGATCCAGTGCCGCGACGTCGTCCAGGCGTGGAACGCGACGACGTTGACCTCCTCGAGGCCCTCCCAGCGCGCCAGGTCGCCCGCCTTGTAGCGGAAGCCGAGCTTCGCGGCGAGGGTGTCGCGGTGCTTCTGCGGCTCCGCGAAGGCCGGGAGCGGGCCGTCGGTGACGAGGAACCCGGCGTTCGGCGTGCGCGCGCGCGGCCGGCGGCGGTCGCCGACCCAGAGCTGGTGGAAGACCCACGCCCTGCCCGCGGGCGCCGGCGGCAGAGCGGCGGGCGGCGGCGTCGCGGGCCGGGCGGGCGGCCGCGCCGCGAGGTCGGGCACGCGGGCCGTCCACACCCCGCCCTCGCCGGGCGTCCAGCCCGCGATGGGCCGGGCGCCGGTGAACACCGGCGACTCGCCCGGGTAGGCGGCGTAGACGATGGGTGCGCTCGCCGAGCCCGAGTCCTCGGCACGGAACACCAGCGGGCCGTCGAGCGGATACGTCCCGCCACGGATGAGCACCACGAACTTGCCGAGGCTCGTGTGGCGCGGGTGCGTGAGCGGGCGCAGCGCGTCGCGCGCGCGGTGGATCGTCGCGAAGGGGCCGTCGGTGCCCGCGTAGTTCGGAGTCGGCAGACGGCCCGACCACGCGTCGTTCCCGTTCGCCGCCACGTAGAAATCCGCACGATACCACACGCGTTCCGGCGGCACGCACCCTGCCGCGAAGCACACCACCGCGGCCAGCGCGCCCAGACGCACCGTCCACCCCACGACACGCCACCGGGCCTTGCGCATCCCCATCCTCGCTGCTCCTCTCCCACGAGCCACGACCCGACCGCCCCAATGCTACGCCGTCCCGCCGCCCATGTCAAAGGCAATCGTCCCGCCTGCCCAGGGGGCCGGCGCGCGGGGCGTCCAGGAGTCGGGGCAGTGGCACGAGCCGTTTGCCCCCGCTCAGTTCGGGCGCTCCCACTTGCGTTCGGGGGGAGGGCGACTACAATGCAGCGCCGAAAGGGTCGGCCAATAGGATGGATGGGATGGCGCAACGTCTGCTTGCCGCCATGGTGGCCTTCGCCCTGGGCGCGGCCGCCGAGCCCGATGCGCTGCCGGCCGGCGACTGGGCCGCGCACGGGCTGGCCGCCGAGGGGCGCGAGGCGATACGCGACGTCTTTCGGCAGGCCGTCGAGCGCAAGATCGTGCCCGGCGGCGCGCTGCTGCTCGTGCACAAGGGCGAGGTGGTGCTCCGCGAGGCCTTCGGGCTGGCCGACGTCGAGACGAAACGGCCCTTCACGACCGACGCGCTCTGCTTCATCGCCTCGCTCACCAAGCCCCACACGGCGACGCTGATGGTCATGCTCGCCGAACGGGGCAAGCTGTCGCTCGACGAGCCTGTCGACACCTGCCTGCCTGCGTTCAAGGGCCTCAAGGTGCGCGGCGGGGGGCCCGTCGCTCGGGCGCCGACCCTGCGCCAGGGGCTGTGTCACACGGCCGGCTTCCCGGGCAACCGCGCCATCAAGTCGGGAGCCTTCACCGTCAACTTCGACGGGACCCTGGCCGACGCCATGGCCGACCTGGCCAGCAGGCAGCTCGCCGCCGCGCCGGGCACACGTCACGCCTACAGCCGCTTCGGCTACATGATGGCCGCGCGAGCCGCCGAGGTCCGCTGCGGCAAGCCGTTCCCGAGGCTGCTGCGCGAGGTGCTCCTCGACCCCATCGGCGCGAAGCAGACCACCTTCGAACCGTCCCCGGACGCGCGGAGGCGAGTCCCCACGCCCTACGACCGCGTGCGCGACGGCTTCCGCAGGCGCGACGGTCAGGGGCTCGGCCGCGCGATCAACCCCGGCGGCGGCCTCTACGCGACCCTCGACGACGTGGGCCGCCTGCTGCTCCTCCACCGCAACAAGGGCAGGGTCGGCGACGAGCGGATCGTCTCGGAGAAGGCGCTCGCCGAGATGTACGTGGCGCAGCCCGCGACGCCGGGCACAGGCTACGGTCTCGGCTTCAACGTCCTGCGCAAAGGCCCTGGTGGCCGCGGGCGTCGGGTGCGCCACCTCGGCGGCTCGGGCACCCTGGCCGTCATCGACTTCGACCTCGACCTCATCATCGTGCTCTTCACCCAGGTGCACCAGCAGCAGATCCTCCGCTTCCGCCAGCGGCTGCTCAAGGCGATCGACGACGCCTTCGCCGACTAGTACTCAGTCACTCCCTATACTTCTTGCTCATGACGATCCTCCATAGGGACG
>CBFDBL010000508.1:0-5170 GCA_965603035.1 uncultured bacterium | reverse complement strand
TCCGGTTTTGCGCGAAACCGGAAATAGATCCCGCCGGCCGGAGGCTGGCGGGGGGCGAGACGCTGGGTGCGGGGGTCATCGTCGGACGAAGCCGAGCGGCGGTGCCTGGCGGCGATCGCCGAGGTGCCTGATGGCGTAGGGCAGCGGGCCGAGGGTGTGCTCGAGGAAGGCCGTCATCCGGGCGACGACGTCGGGGTGCTGGTCGTGGACGTTGAGGGACTCGGCGGGGTCGGCCACGAGGTCGTAGAGCTCGCGACGGTCGCTCTGACGGGTGGAGTCGAGGACCAGGTTCCAGTGCTTGGAGCGGACGGCGACGTTGGGGCCCCAGGCGGTGATGACGCTCTCGGGCGGCGCGGAGGCGGGGTCGAGGAAGTCGCGGCCGTCGAGGCCCAGGTCGGGGTCGGGCTCGATGCCCATGAGGTGGCAGATCGCGGGGAAGAGGTCCTGGTGCTGGACGAGGCCGTCGCAGGTTGTGCCGGCGCGGGCGCGGTCGGACAGGCGGACGATGAGCGGGATGCCGGTGTTGTAGTGGTGGAGGCGGTCGCCGCCCTTGCCGAAGCGGCCTTTGTCCCAGAGCTCGGTGCCGTGGTCGCTGGTGAAGATGACGGCGGTGTCGCCGAGGAGGCCCATCTGCTCGAGCTTGTCGATGAGGACGCCGACCCACTTGTCCACGAAGGTGACGTAGCCGTAGTAGAGGGCTCTGGTGCGCTCGATCTCGGGCTCGGAGGGGTCGGTGCCGTTGATGAGCTGTGGCTGGATGTAGTTGCGGCTCTCGGTGGTCGTGTAGTAGGCGTCGGCGAACTCCAGCGGCGGGTCCCATCGCTCGTGGGGTGCGAAGCTGTCGATCCAGAGGAACCAGGGCGCGTTGTCGCGGTTTTCCTCGAGCCAGGCGCAGGCGCGGCGGAAGACGCGGGGGGTGAGGTAGTCCTCCTCGGTGTGGCGGTCGAGCATGTTGAGCAGGTACTGGGTGAGCGTGGGCCAGCGCTTGGGGTCGTTGAGGCCCTCGGGGTGGTATGGCGAGACGTCTACGGCGGACAGGGGGCCGCTGCGGACCGGGTCGCCCTCCTGGCCGCGGATGAAGGCCCAGGAGGAGAAGCCGCGGGTGAAGTTCTGGGTCGGCTTGAACATGTGGTAGGTGTCGGCGACGAAGCCCGTGATGACGTTGCGCTCGAAGAGGAGCTCGCTGAGCGTCGTCTGGTCGTCGGGGATGCGATGCCAGCCGGGGATGGCGGGGGTGAGGCCGCGGCTGCCCATCTCGATGCTCCAGGGGAAGCAGCGCTTGCCCGTGAAGCACGTGCGCCGCGCCTGGATGGTCGGCAGGCCCTCGGCGAAGGCGTGGGTGAAGGTGATGCCCTCGCGCGCCAGGCGGTCGAGGCTGGGCACCCGCACCACGGGGTGGCCGACCATGTCGTGTCGGAACGTGTCGCAGCAGATCACCACGCAGTTCATCGCACCCGTTCCTTTCGCCAAGAGAGCAGGGCTTCGGCAGGGCGCGATCATACGGCGGCGGGCCGTGGCGGTCAAGGACGCCGCGAGCGCCTGCCGCGCTGTGTGATCCTGGGTCCCGTCGTCACATGAAGGAAGCCGGCGCCCACCGGAATGAGCGCCGGCCCCAAGAGCAGTGGCCGTCGGACCCGTTCGGGCCCGTCGACCCGATCAGGTCGACGGCCACCTACACGCTAAGTCGACCATGGATCACCTCCTTTCTGCAAGAAGCCCCGCCTGGGTGCCTCTCTCCGGCAGGCACGCGCCAGACCTCCTTGCCCGTCGCGCCACGTTCGCGCGACACAAAACACGGCGCGGCGTTGGACGACCGCCCGTGCCTGCTTCTAGTCTAGCGCCTCGGGCCCCGTTTGGCAAGGGCGGGCCTCGGTCTGAGGCATTTGCGATGTGGCTCGCGTCTGGGGTCGGGCCATGCTCTGACACCGGTGTCGGCGTGGATGAATGGATGAGTGGGCGCAAGATCAGGCTATCTACCCATCCTCTGGGCACGCACCCTGCCCGACACCGGGCCGGGCGAGCTGCTCGCCGACGGCGCGCCAGCGGTTGGCGATGGCCTGGCCGGCGAGGACGGGCACGTAGCCGAGGCGCAGGTAGGTTCTGATGGCGGGGAACCGCCAGTCGTCGGTGAGCAGGTAGACGTCGCGGTAGCCTGCGGCCAGCAGCCTGGCGGTGGCGGCGGCGCAGACGGCGCGGCCGAGGCCCCGGCCCCTGTGGTCGGGGTCGGCGGCGACCCAGCCCATCTCGCCGCCGCAGGGGTGACCGGGCCGGGGGCGATCCTCCGCCACGGCCGTCGCGACGACCCGGCCCGTGGCGACGTGGTCGACCACGAAGAAGCCGTCGGGCAGCACCCTGTCCAGCATCGCCGCCACGCGCTCGGCCGTCCAGCCGCCGAAGCCGGCGCGCGCCATCAGCTCGATGTACCCCGCGAGGTCGCCGTCGGCGTAGCAGCGCAGGCGGTAGCCTGGCGGCAGCTTCGGGGTCGGGGGCGAGTCGAGGAGCGGCTCGGGCCACCGCATCTGGAGCTGGGGCCTGGGCGCCTGGCCGCCCGAGGCCCGCGTGTCGGGCGCGGGCAGCCACTCGCGCTCGAGCCGCTCCCAGAGGTCCCGCGCTTGCGTGTCGGCGCCGACGTCGAGGGCGAGCGCGCGCACGCCCTGGCGGCGGTAGTGGTCGAGGAGCGGACGGGTCCGCTCGGCGTAGGTCGCGAGCCGGCGGCGGACCGCGTGGGCGCCGTCGTCGGCGCGCCCCGCGCGGTCGCCGTCGGCGTTGCCGCGGATGCGCGCGAGCGCGCACGCGCGGGTGCAGCGCAGCTCGACGACGGCGACGACGTCCACGAGGGCCGCGACGTCGCGGGCCTGGCCGACGTGGCGCGGCAGGCCGTTGAGCACGACGAGATCGCCCGGGCCGACCGCGCGCTCGGCCAGGTGCCCCCGCAGGAGCGCCGAGGCGATGTGGAACTGCCCGTCCTCGAGCAGCGCCCCCGAGCCGAGCGCCGCGCGGACCGTCGCCACGTCCTCGGCCGTCAAGGCGCCCGGCGGCCCGCCATCGGCCGCGCGGCGCAACTCCGCGCCGAAGTCGAAGTGGCAGCAGCGCGAGCCCCCCAGGCCCTCCGCCTCCAGGCGATCCCCCAGCGGGCTCTTCCCCGAGCCCGGCGGCCCGACGAGCAGCACCGCCTGCGGCATGGCGCGCCCGCTGCCCCACTGCCGGTCCGTACGTCCGTCGTCTGACATGGGGGCATGGTATCCGCAGGGCCGGGGCGGGTCAAGGCAGGCCGGGGGAGGGCGGCAGCGGCTTGCACCGGGCCTGGCCTGGGGCTACAATGCAGCAGCGTGGGATGGAGACCCGAGGACCCGGAAAGGAGGCGGAGATGGCGCAACCCAGTCGTCGGACGTTCCTCAAGGGGTCGCTGGCCGCGGCGGGAGCGACGTTCCTGATCGGCGTGAGCGGCCGGGAGGTGCTCGGGGCCAACGAGGCCATCAACGTGGGGGTGGCTGGCATCCGCGGCCGCGGCGGCGGCCACATCGGCGAGTACCTGCGCATGGACGGCGTGCGGGTCACCTACCTCATCGACATCGACGCCCGCACCTTCGGCGGGCGGCGCAGCGCCGTCGAGCGCAAGGACCTCAACGCGGCACGCCGCGACTACCTCGCCAAGCTGCCCGACGCCGAGCGCAAGGCCCTCCAGGCCGACGAGGGCCTCCACAAGAAGCACGCCGAGCTCATCAAGCAGCTCCGACGCAAGAAGCCCGACCAGCTCTCCGACGACCAGAGGAAGGAGCTCGCCGAGGCCCGCACCGCCGAGAAGGACTACGAGGCCAAGAGCAAGGCCCTCGACGACCAGCTCCGCAAGGGACTCGGCCACAAGTCGCCCACCTGCGTCCAGGACGTCCGCAAGGCGCTCGAGGACTCCTCCCTCCACGCCATCTCCATCGCCACCCCCAACCACTGGCACGCGCTGATGACCGTCTGGGCCTGCCAGGCGGGCAAGGACGTCTACGTCGAGAAGCCGTGCAGCCACAACGTCTTCGAGGGCCGCAAGGCCGTCGAGGCCGCCCGCAAGTACCAGCGCAT
This sequence comes from uncultured bacterium, assembly GCA_965603035.1. Classification (GTDB taxonomy): domain Bacteria; phylum Planctomycetota; class PUPC01; order DSUN01; family DSUN01; genus CAZDNN01. The sequence goes on along the minus strand of CBFDBL010000508.1, from coordinate 1,099 downwards.
CGTCCAGCACGGCACACAGAGCCGCAGCAGCGGCAACTGGGCCCGTCTCGCCGCCATCGCCCGCTCCGGCAAGCTCGGAAAGGTGCTCGTCAGCCACGGCATCGCCAGCAAGCCCCGCGGCGGCATCGGCCACAAGGAGCCCGGCCAGCCGCCCAAGGAAGTCGACTTCAACATCTGGCTCGGACCCGCCCAGGTCGTCCCCTACCACGCCAACCTCGTCCACTACAACTGGCACTGGTTCTGGGACTTCGGCAACGGCGAGATCGGCAACCAGGGCGTCCACCAGATGGACCTCGCGCGCTGGATGATCCCAGGCGCCACATTCCCCGAGAGCATCTTCTCCCTCGGCGGACGCTTCCTGTGGAACGACCAGGGGCAGACGCCGAACACCCAGCTCACCGTCTTCCTCTTCGGCGACACCCTGCTCGTCTACGAGGTCTGCAATCTGACGGACGGCAAGACCCGGCGGGTGGACAACGACGTCTACTTCGAGGCCGGCAGGGTCGTCGGCGGCTCGCGCTTCTATCCCAAGGACAGCGACAAGACGGCGAGCCTGCCCGACGTGCCCTTCAAGCTCGGCCCGGGCAGCGGCCCCTTCGGCAACTTCATCGCGTGCGTGCGCAGCCGCAAGCGCGAGGACCTCAACGCCGAGATCCTCGAGGGACACTACTCCAGCGGCCTGTGCCACCTCGGGAACATCTCCTACCGCCTCGGCAAGGACGTGCCCTTCGCCCAGGCACAGGCCTTCCCCGACGGCAGCTTCGCCAAGGGCCAGTGGGACAAGCTCCAGGAGCTGCTGAGCAAGCGGCGGAAGGTCAAGCTCGGCGAGGTGAGCTGCCGCGTCGGCCGCGAGCTGAAGTTCGACGCCGAGGCCGAGAAGTTCATCGACGCGCCCGAGGCCGACAAGCTGCTCACCCGCAAGTACCGTCCGCCCTTCGTCGTGCCCGACGAGGTGTGAGCCCCTTCGGCCGACGCCCCTGCGCATCCGCCCAGGCCAGGCGCCATCCGGCGCCTGGCCTGGGCGGTTCGGTAGCACTTCAGCGAAACGAAGAGTTGTCGCCCCCAACTCTTCATTTCGCTGAAGTGTTACGCTTATTCA
>CBFDBL010000507.1:0-5177 GCA_965603035.1 uncultured bacterium | reverse complement strand
GGAAGATATTCCCCGGCCCCGAGCCGCCGCCGGCGGGATATTCGGGGGGGAGGAGCGGGAAGGGGAAACAATGGCACGGGGTTTGCACTTCTTTCCCCCTGCCGTGTCCGAGAGGTGCGCCGGGCAGCGAATCCCGGCATCGTGACGCGATGTGCGCAGGAGTGTGGGTGCGATGATCCAGGACGTGAACATGGTCATCCTCCAGAAGATGCTCGACGCATCGGCGCTGCGGCACCGCGCCGTCGCGCAGAACCTGGCGAACGTGGAGACGCCGGGCTACCGCCGCCGCGTGGTGCGCTTCCAGGAGCAGCTCATGGCGGCGATCGCCGGGCGCGAGCCCGCGCGCCTGAGCGCCCTGCGGCCCGCGATGAGCGTCTCCGAGGAGGGCGTGGACCCCATGACCGACAACAACGTTCAGCCCGAGACCGAGCTCTCCGCCCTGATGGAGAACGCCCTGGTCTACCGCACGTGCACGCAGTTGCTGAGTGCCCGGATCGCCGGCTACCGCGCCGCCATCACCGGCCGCGGCAGCAGGGGGTAGCGAGCCATGGACTTCGATCACCTCTTCTCGACGTTCCAGATCACCGCCAGCGGCCTGGCCGCCGAGCGCCTGCGCATGCGGGTGATCGCGAACAACCTGGCGAACGCCAACGAGTCGGCGAAGCCGGGCGAGACGCCGTACCGCAAGAAAGAGCTGCTGTTCCGCGCGGTGCTCGACTCGGCGATGGGCGGGGACGGGCTCGGCGGGGTCCAGGTCGTGGGCGTCGGTGAGAACGCCTCGGCGGCGCGGGTGCAGTACCTGCCGGGCCACCCCCACGCCGACGCGAACGGCTTCGTGCAGTTCTCGAACGTGAACGCCGTGACCGAGATGGTCGACATGATCGCCGCGTCGCGGGCCTACGAGGCCAACCTCGCCGTGCTCACGACGTTCAAGGACATGATGCACGAGACCCTGCGGCTGGGCCGATAGCCGTGGAGAGTGAGCCATGCCGGAAGCCATCGGACCGCTGAGCCGCCTGCCGGGCCTCGGGGCGCTGACGCCCGCGGGGCCGCGGCCCCAGGCCGCGCCGGCCGCGCGGTTCGCCGAGTCGCTGGGCGACATCGTCGCGCAGGTGGACCGCGTGCAGGACGAGGCGGCGAGCGCCATCGAGGGCCTTGCCGTAGGCCGGACGGCCAACATCCACGAGGTGATGCTGGCGGTCAACAAGGCCGAGCTGAGCTTCACCTTCCTGATGGAGGCACGCAACAAGCTGGTCGAGGCCTATCACGAGGTCATGAAGATGCCCGTCTGACCTGGCCGCGCCCGCGGCCGCCGCCGGGCGTGCGAGAGCGGGAGTGAGATTGGATGGCAGGATTGGCGAACGCCCCCGAGCAGTTCCTGGCGATCTGGCGTCGCGTGGACGTCAACCACAGGGTCGCCATCGCGCTGGCTGGGCTGGGGAGCGCGGCGGCCGTCGCCGCGCTGGTGATGTGGGGCAGTCGGCCGAGCTACGGGCTGCTCTACAGCGACCTGAGCCGCAAGGACGCCGCGGCGGTGGTGGCGCAGCTCGACGGCGAGGGCATCCCCTACCGCCTCGCCGACGGCGGCACCACGGTGACGGTGGCGAGCGACCAGGTGCAGCGCGCCCGAGCCCACCTGATGATGCAGGGCATCCCCGAGAGCGGCGACGGCTTCGAGATCCTCGACAAGGGCTCGCTCGGCATGACCCACTTCGCCGAGCGCAAGACCTACCTGCGCGCCGTGCAGGGCGAGCTGGCCAGGACCATCGGCCACGTGGACGCCATCGAGTGGGCGCGCGTGCACGTCAGCGCGCCCGAGCCCAGCGTCTTCCTCGAGGGCGACCGCCCTGCCTCCGCCTCCGTGCTCGTCAAGGTGCGCCACGGCGGTCAGCTCTCGCCCACCCAGGTGGCCGCCATCACCGCCTTCGTCGCCCGCAGCATCGAGGGCCTCGAGCCCAGGAACGTCACGGTCACCGACCAGTTCCTCTCCCCCCTCTCGCGCGGCGTCGAGGACGACAGCCCTGCCGGCGCCACGGCCCATCTGCGGGCGCAGCGCGAGATCGAGGGGCGCCTGGAGAAGAAGGTCCGCGAGATGCTCGAGGCCATGGTCGGCCCGGGCCGCTGCTCGGTGAGCGTGTGCGCCGAGATCGAGCTCAAGCAGGAGGAGCTGCGCTCGACCGAGTACGACAACGATGGCCGCGTGGCCAGGACCGAGAAGACCCTGACCAAGAAAAGCTCCGGCGCCCCCTCGTCGGCCGGCGGCGGGGCGGTCGGCGCCGACGCCGTGCTCGGCAGAGACCGGAAGAAGCCGGCGCCCAAGGCCGCCACCACCGAGAGCACCGTGGACGAGACCATGGAGTACGAGGTCCCCGTCAAGGAGCTCCACACCGTCAACCACGGCGTGACCGTCACCCGCCTGACCGTCAGCGCGCTGGTGGCCGGCGCGCACAAGGTCGAGAAGGACGCCGACGGCAAGGAGACGCGGACCTTCGTGCCCCTGCCGGCCGACGAGGTGACGAAGCTCACCGACGCGGTCCAGCAGGCGGTGGGCTACGACGAGACGCGCAAGGACGTGGTGAAGGTCGAGTGCGTGGCCTTCAACGAGCCGGCGCCGCTGGTGACGGCGGCCGAGCTGGCGGGCGAGCGGCGCTGGGCGCTCGTCGAGCGGGTGGGCAAGCACGCGGGCACGGTGGTGCTGGTGGTGGCCTTCGTGCTGGTGGCTCGCTCGATGGTCCGGCGGACGCGCGCGGCGCGCGAGAAGGCCGAGGCCGAGGCCCGGGCCGCTCAGGGCGCGCAGGCCGCTGCCGCGGCCCCCGCGGGCAGCCAGCCCCTGCACCAGCGGGTGGCCGCCGCCGTCCAGAGCGACCCCGACGCCGCGTCCGACGTGCTCAAGACCTGGTACTCGGGCGGGGAGACCCGGCGGGCCGAGGAGCGCGCGGGCGTGCCCCAGGGCACGGCGAGCTAACCGAAGGCAGGAGCCGTACAGAGTGGACGGGCGAGCGAGAACCGCGACGCTGCTTCTTGCCCTCGACGCCGAGGCCGCGGGCGAGCTGCTCTCGCGCTTCGACGAGGGGCAGCGGGCCGAGATCGTGCAGGCCATGCTGGCCGTGGACTACGTGGACCACGCCACGGTGGCGCAGGTGCTCGCCGACTTCGAGCAGGCCTGCGGCCGGGACCACCAGGCCATCGCCGAGCCGAAGACCCGCGTCCGAGGCATCCTGGCCAAGGCGCTCGGCGACGCCGACGTGGACGCCTATATCCAGGAGCACGACCCCGCGGCGCTCGGCGACCCCTTCGCCCCGCTCGAGCGCCTGCCCTCCCCCCAGCTCGCCAGCCTCCTGGCCGACGAGCACGCCCAGACCATCGCCATCGTCCTCTCGCGGCTCGGCACGGCGAAGGCGGGCGAGGTGCTCACCGAGCTGCCCGACGCCGTCTCGAGCGACGTGGTGCAGCGGATCGTGAGCTGCGAGCAGGGGGGGCCGCCGGCCGGGGACGCGCGCACCGGCCGCGGGCGGGGCGAGCGCGCGCCGGCCCTCACCTCGAGCCACGACCCCTGGGCCACGCCCGAGAGCCGCTTCCAGCTCGTCGCCGACGTGCTCGCCGCGGCGAACCGCACGTCGCGCGACGCCGCGCTCGAGAGCGTGCGGGCCCGCGACCCCGAGGCCGGCGCGCGGGTCCGCGACCTCATGTTCCTGTTCGAGGACCTCGCCAGCCTCAAGAGCGACGACCTGCGCAAGGTGGTGGGCGCGCTCGACACCCAGGTGGTCGCCCTGTCGCTCAAGACGGCGAGCGACGAGGTCAAGGAGGCCGTCTACGGCGCCATCTCGTCGCGCGCGGGCGAGACCCTCCGCGAGGAGCTCGAGCTGCTCGGGCCGCGTCCGCTCAGCGAGGTCGAGCAGGCGCAGCGCGCGGTGGTGGACGCCGTGCTGCGGCTCCAGGCCGAGGGGGAGATCGCGGTGCGGCGCGGCGCCGAGGAGGAGATGGTATGAGCCAGTCCCCGCGCATCCTGTCGGGCGTCGTGCTGGCTGGCGGGCCGGTGCTGCTGGCCTGCGGGCCCGAGCGCGCGCGGACGCGCGAGGAGCTCGAGCGCGAGCGCGCGCTCGAGCGGGCCGGCTACGAGCGGGGCCGGGGCGAGGGCCTGGCGGCGGGCCGCGAGCAAGGCGCGGCCGAGGGCCGGCGGGCCGCCGAGGGCGAGCTCGCCTCGGCGAGCGCGGCCCTGGGCGCCGCGCTCGGCCGGCTGGCCGAGGAGCGAAGCCGCGCGCTGGCCGAGCTGCGCGACGGCGCGCTGAGGCTGGCGCTCGCCGTGGCGCGCCGGATCGTGCGGGCCGAGCTCGAGGCCAGCGCCGAGGCCGCCGCACGGGTGGTCGAGGGCGCCGTCCGCCACGCGCACGACTCGGCCGTCGTGCGCGTGCGCGTGCACCCGGGCGACAAGCAGCGCATCGAGGGCGTCCACCCCGACCCCGGCTACGAGCTGGTCGCCGACCCGGCCGTCGGGCCCGGCGGATGCATCGTCGAGACCGAGTGCGGCGACATCGACGCGACGGTGGAGACGCAGTGGGAGGTCCTGACGTCGGCGATCGCCGCCGAGGCCGCCCTGGACGAGGGACGCGACACGGGAGGGGATGGGCAGAAGGAGAACGGGTCGCGATGAGCACGCTCGACACAGCATCGGCGGCCCGCGCCGCGCCGCGCCAGGAGCCGCTGTCGTACGGGGCCGGGCTGTTCGGCCGGCTGGCCGACGTGGTGGAGGCGGTGGAGCCGTACCGGCGGACGGGCCGCGTGGCGCAGGTGGCGGGGCTGGTGGTCGAGTCGAATGGGCCGTCGGCCGTCGTGGGCGAGGTGTGCCTGGTGCACCCGCCGGGCGGAGCGGCGGCGGTCGCGGCCGAGGTGGTGGGGTTCCGCGACAGCCGGATGCTGCTGATGCCGCTCGACGAGCTCGACGGCGTGGGGCCTGGGTGCCGGGTGGAGGCGACGGGCGAGTCGCTGCGGGTGCCCGTGGGCGACGGGCTGCTGGGGCGGGTGCTGGACGGGCTGGGCCGGCCTGCGGACGGGCGCGGGCCGCTGCGGTGCCGCGAGCGCCGGCCCGTGGCCGCCTCGCCGGAGCCGGCGATGAGCCGCCCGCGGATCGCCGAGCCGATGGCGACGGGCATCCGCGCCATCGACGGTTTCGCGACGCT
>CBFDBL010000506.1:0-5178 GCA_965603035.1 uncultured bacterium | reverse complement strand
AACCCGGTGGCAGTGGATGCGATCCTGGCTCGTCGATCGGGCTGCTGGCGTTTGCGCTGGCCGGAGCTGCGGTTCGGCACCGGCTTCCTCTACGCGACGCCGGGCCGCCAGGGCCGTGTGCGGGTGAAGGACGCTGCGGCGCTCGCCTCGGGGCTCGGCGGCGCGGGCGCGGCGGGGGACCGCGCGTCGATCGCGGCGGAGATCCAGCGCCGCTTCGAGGCGGCGCTGACGGACTTTGAATACGACGTGTTCCGAGCCGACTTTGTACGTGAGGGGGAGCAGCTCGTGGCCCGGGTGCTCCTGCGGGGTCGCGGGCCCGAGATGGTGGCGGCCGTGCGGCGGCCGACGTTGTGGGGCCGGGTGCTGGGCGCGAAGCCCGAGCCGATCACGCTGCGGCAGGAGTTCGGCGGGATCACGTTCAACATTCCGTACTTTGACGAGATACTCAGCAAGGCTATAATCGTGAAAGAGGAGTTCATCCCCGCTGCCGCAGGCGGCGCGAGCCCCTGAGTCGGGAAGGAGGCAAGCCGTGAAGAGATGGCTGTTGGCCGGCGTGGCAGGGACGCTGCTGGCGATGCCCTGCTGCGCGCGCCTGAGGGTCGAGCCCATCGAGATCAAGCCGATCCACATCACGATGGACATCAACATCAAGATCCAGAAGCAGCTCGACGAGGATCTCGCCTTCGAGGACGCCTTCGAGACCGTCGACAGCTCCAGCGACAACAAGAAGTAGGGGGTGCACCGATGAAGAGCCGATCCCTGATCCTCGGGCTCGCGGCGGCCGTGCTGGTCGCCTGGCCGTCGGTGGCGGCGGCCCGCAGCAAGAGCGAGGTGCTCAAGAGCCGCAAGGAGCGCTATCCGATCATCGACCAGCTCACCGCCGCTGGCAAGGTCGGCGAGACCTACCAGGGGCTCGTGGACGTCGTCAAGAGCGCCTACGGGGCCGAGAAGGTCGAGTTCAAGGGCAAGAGCGTCACCATCGGCCAGCTCGTCGCCGGCGAGAACGCCGACCGCACCGAGTACTTCCAGATCGTCGCCAAGGAGACCAGCACGACGCCCGAGGCCGTCGCCAAGAGCTACGCCCAGCGCCGCAAGGCCCGCCTCAAGAGCGGCGAGTACTGGAAGGGCGCCGACGGCGCCTGGGTGCGCAAGAAGTAGCCGCCCACGCACGCCGGCGGCGACACAGGCCGCGAGGCCCCGACGCGCCGCGCCAGTCCGTCGAGCACGCACTCCCATGCTCCCCATCGGCCGCGAGCCTGAGCCCGACTTCGGCCGGTTCCTGACGGCGGTTCGCCGCGAGGGCGAGCCGGACCGGGTGCCCTTCGTCGAGCTCGGCGTCGATGCCGAGGTGATGGCCACCGTGCTCGAGGAGCCGGCCGACACCGTCGAGCAGCAGGTGCGCTTCTGGCACGCGCTCGGCTACGACTGCGCGAGCATCAAGGCCCGGCCCCCCTGGGTACGTCTGCGCGACCGCGCGCTCGACCCCGCCGCGCTGCCGCGCGCCCAGCGCGAGTGGGTGAACACCCACGCCACCGCCTACACTACCCGCTCCGAGTTCGAGGCCTTCCCGTGGCCGCGCCCCGAGGAGGTCGACTACTCCGACATCGAGACCGCCATCCGCATCGTGCCCGACGGCATGGGCGTGCTTGGCCGCACCTCGGGCGTGCTCGAGAACTCGATGTTCACCCTCGGCTTCGAGGGTTTCTCCTACATGCTCGCCGACGACCCCGACCTGGCGCGTGACACCGTGGACACCGTGGGCACACTGCTGCTGAGCGTGGTGGAGACGATGGCGTCGATGGACGGGGTGGGCGCCGTCTTCTTCGGCGAGGACATGGGCTTCAAGACCGCCACCATGGTCTCGCCCGACGTCCTCCGCGAGCTCGTCTTCCCCTGGCACCGGCGCATCGTCGCCGCCGCCCACGCGCACGGCAAGCCGATCCTGCTCCATTCGTGCGGCAACGTCACGGCGGTGATGGACGACATCCTGGCCATCGGGTGGGACGCGCGGCACTCGTTCGAGGACATCATCCAGCCCATCACCGAGGCCAAGCGGCTCTACGGCGACCGCATCGCGGTGCTCGGCGGCATCGACATGGACCTGTTGGCCCGCGGCACCGAGCAGGCTGTGCGGGCGCGGGTCCGCGAGGTCGTTGACGCCTGCGCCCCGGGCGGCGGCTACGCCCTGGGCTCGGGCAACACCATCGCCAACTACGTCCCCCTGGGCAACTACCTCGCCCTGCTCGACGAAGGCTGGCACTGCGGCCGCTATGCCACGGGCTGAGGGGAGCGCGCTCTGCGGAGGGGACCCCATGCGGCACTCGCTGGCCTCCTGCTTCCTCGCGCTCGGGATGCTCGTTGCGGCGGGCGCGCGGCCCGAGCCGCCCTTGCCAGACGGGCCGGTGGTCCTCATCCGGCTCGACGGACAGGTGGGCTCGGGCATGCGCCGCTCGTTGGAGCGGCGACTGCAAGAGGCGGCGAGGCTCGACCCCGCATTGATCGTGTTCGAGCTCGACAGCAGGGGAGGCTCTCTTGAGCATGCCATGGCGGTCAGCCGGCAGATCTTCGACATCCGCCAGCCTCTAACGGTGGCCTACGTGAACGACACGGCCGTGTCTGCCGGCGCCCTGCTCGCCCTCGCGTGCGACGAGATCGTCATGCAGCGCGGCTCCAGTCTCGGCGCCATGCGGGTGATCGACTACACGGGCGAGCCAGTCCTCTCGGAGAAGCTCGACTCCTGCCTCAGGGCGACCGTTCGCACATACTGCGAGGGCAAGTTCCCCATTCCCATCGCCGACGCCATGGTGACCACGCATATCGAGGTCGTGGAGGCCCGGACGGCGGACGGCCAGACCCACTACCTCACCGCCAGCGAGTTCGACAGCCTGGGCGGCCCGGAGGCGCCGCGCTACGTCAGTCACAAGAAGATCGACGACGACCGCACCGTCGTCACCCTGACGGACGCCGAGGCCCTTCGATACGGCTTCTCCCGGACCACGGTCCACAGCCGCGAGGCATTGCTGGCGGTCTACGGGCTCGAGGGTCGGCGGATCGAGGAGCTCGAGTGGACGCGCCTGGAGAAGGCCCGGCGGTCGGTTGACACCTACTGGCCCGTCCTCCTGATCCTTGGCATTCTGGCGGCCGGCCTCGTGGTCGTCACGGCGACCGTGCTCTTCATAGTCTACGTGAGCCTCCGCCTCGCGCGTCGGCGGCGCTCGTGATGCCCGGGCGGGCAGGGTATTCCTCTATGGTGAGGCGAGCGCGGACCATGCGTCGAGTTGGGTGGTGCATCCTGGTGCTGGTCGCGGGCGTGGCCGCGGCGGCGGGCACGGGCCGCGAGGCCGCGGTCGTCGCGCTCCACGGCCCCGTCGATACCGGATGTCATAGTTAGCTATTGGCCTCTGCATACGCAATGCAAGGCTCGGGTGCCGCCAGGCTGCGCCGGCCAGGAGCGTCCCGCGACGGCACGCGGCCGCTGTCAGAACGTGGCCCAGGGGAATACCGCCCCCGTCAGAAGCCTCGGCGCTGACTGCCGCAGACCCCTTGCCTCATCGCCCCCGGCGCCCGTGGGCCACGCAAGGCGGGCCTCGGGACAGGTGGGGCCCTCTGCATTGCCTATGCAGAGGCCGATAACAGATCGCGGCGGCGCGACACCTATGGACTGAGAGCGACGGCGCGGGGGGAGGCGGCCGGGGCGAAAGCGCTTGACTCCCCCGGATCGCCGCGCTATACATGGGCCTGCGACGCAGGGCAGGACTACGTACACATGGTGATATCGGGGTTGGATATGCGCGGTTCGGTCTGTCTGGCCATGGCCCTGGCGGCGTCGGCGGCCACGGGCGCGGGCGCGGGGCGGCACGCGGTGTCGTTGGCGCTCCACGGGCGGGTGGACCAGTTCCTGGTGGAGTCGGGCGGCGAGCGTCTGCGCGAGGCGGCGGCGTACCTGGCGGGGCGGCCGGCGCTCAAGCCGGGCGTGGTGCTTGTGGATCTGCACACGGGGAACGGCTCGGCGGCGCTGACGATCCGCCTGGCGGACGCGATCGCGGACCTGCGGGCCGCGGGCCTGGAGTCGGTGGCGCTGGTGCACGGGCCGGGCTCGCCGGCGACGACGCTGCTGGCGCTGGCCTGCGACCGTCTCTACATGGCGGAGGGGTCGGGCCTGGCGGCGGTGGACCCCGGTGCGTTCGAGCCAGCGGGCTCGGCGGCGCAGGGCCGGGTGCTGCTCGATGCGCTGCGGCGGTACAGCAAGCACCGGCCGCGTCTCGCGGCGCTCTACGAGGGGTTCGTGGAGCCTGCGGGCGAGGTGCACGCGGTGGAGCTCGAGGGCCGCGGTGGGCAGACGGCGTTCTACGATGCCGAGGGGCTGGCTCGCGTGCGTGCGGAGCAGGGGGCTCGGATCGTGCGGAGCGAGCGGGTGGCGGCGTCGGGCGTGCGGGTGGCGCTGACGGCGGCGGGGGCGGCGCGGGTGGGCCTGTCGGCGGGCACGCTGGCGACGGCGGGCGCGGTGGCGACGCGGCTGGGTGTGGCGGGGCGCGATCTGCGGCCGCTGCCGCCGGCCGGGAAGGCGCCGAAGGCCGCGGCCGCGCCGGCGCCGGCGAGGAAGCCGGCGCTCAAGCCGGTCGGCACGGGCGACACGGTGGTGGTCGTGCTGCTGCACGGCGCGGTGGGCAACGCCTGGATGCACGCGCTGGAGCGGCACCTGATGCGGATCGAGGCGCTGGACCCCGCGCTGGTGGTGTTCGAGATCGACACGCTGGGCGGCGGGGTCGGGGCGGCGCTGGACATCAGCCGTGCGATCTTCGAGATGAAGAAGCCGCGGACCGTGGCCTACGTGAACCACAAGGCGATCTCGGCGGGCGCCATCGTGTCGATCGCCTGCGACGAGATCGTCATGCAGCGCGGCGGCGTCATCGGCGCCTCGCAGGCCGTCACGGGCCTGCCGGGGCAGATGAAGCCCGTGGCGAGCGAGAAGCTCGACTCGATGCTCCGCGCCCAGGTGAGCAGCTACTGCGAGGGCAAGTTCCCCTCGGCGCTGGTCATGGCCATGATCACCCAGGAGCTCGAGGTCGTCGAGGCGGTGACCGCCGACGGCCGCAAGGAGTACATGCTGGGCTCGGAGTGGGAGAACCTGACGGCGGAGGAGCGGGAGCGGTTCGTCAGCCACAAGACGATCGACGA
>CBFDBL010000505.1:0-5181 GCA_965603035.1 uncultured bacterium | reverse complement strand
TGCACCCCCGCGACGCCCTCGATCTCGCGGCACTGCTCGATCAGCTCGACCGTGATCTCGATGCCGACCTGCTCGCCCTGCTTGCGCGCCGCCTTCTTCTCTTCCTTCGACGCGCCCTTCTTGGTCCGCGGGAACCGCTTGATCAGCTCCTGGGGCACCGAGACGCCGGCGACGAAGCCGTCCATGTAGCGCAGCATGCCAGCGCTCTTGGGCACGATGATGCCGGCGAGGATGGCGGTCTGCTCGTGGATGCCGAGGTTGCGGACCTGCTTCATGATCTCGGCGAACTGCTTGACGTCGTAGATGCCCTGGGTCTGGATGAAGTCGGCGCCCGCGGCGGCCTTCTTGGCGAGGCGGATGACGCGGAAATCGACGGGGTCGCCCATGGGCGTCCAGGCGGCGCCGACGAAGAGCTTGGGCGGGGCCTCGATGGGGTCGCCGCCCTCCATGAGGCCCTCGTCGCGCATCTTCCTGAGGATGGCGCACAACTGGATGGAGTCGACGTCGTAGACGTTCTTGGCGCCGGGGTGGCCCTTGAGCCTGCCTGCGGCGCCGAAGGACTGGTGGTCGCCGGCGATGCACAGGCAGTTCTTGATGCCGAAGGCGCAGGCGCCCAGGATGTCGGCCTGGATGGCGATGCGGTTGCGGTCCCGCGTCGTCATCTGCATGACGGGCTCCATGCCGCCCTGGGCGAGCATGATGGCGCTGGCGATGGACGACAGGCGGACGACGGCGGTCTGGCAGTCGGTGATGTTGAAGGCGTCGGCGGCTCCGCGCAGGATCTCCATCTTGTGGAGCACCTCGCTGCCGTCGGCGCTCATGGGCGGGCCGAGCTCTGCCGTCACAGCGAACTCGCCGGCCGCCAGGACCCGTTCGAGGTTGCTTCCGCTCTTCACGCCACACTCTCCTTGAGTTGAGGTGGACCGGCGAGCGCGACCGGGGCAGGCGGCTGCCCTAGGCGTCGCTCTCGGCGGGTTCGGCGATCTTCAAGTCCTCGCGCACCAGGCGACGCGGGCCGCCGTCGCGGGCCGTCGACCAGTCCTTCGGAGCCAGGACCTCCTTGAGCTGCTCGAGCGTGCCCAGCTTCTTCGCCCGCTCGACGATCAGGTACCACGCGCAGTCCACCGGGTTGTCCGGCGTGCTGATCTCGCACTTCCCGTCGTTCGTGCCGCCGCACGGGCCGTTGAGGATCGTCTTGGCGCAGCGGGCCACCGGGCAGATCCCGCCCGTCAGGTGCAGGATGCACTCGCCGCACCCCGCGCACCGCTCCGCCCACTCGCCGTGCTCGATCGTCGCGCCCATGAACGTCGTGTCCAGGGCCGGGAACACCGGGATGTCGGGGCCCTGGTCGGCGAGGAAGTTGACCCCCACGCCGCAGGCGAGCGACACGATGGCCTCGACGCCGTCGAGCGCCTCGAGGATGGGCTGGACGAACTCGAGGTCGCACTGGCGGCGGACGGTGTTCTCGACGAACTCGATGTCCTTGCCCTCGGTCCTGGCCTTGAGGCGCAGGGCCTGGGCGAGGACGGCGACCTCCTTCTCGCCGCCGACCTGGCAGACGGTGACGCACTCGCCGCAGCCGAGGACGAGCACCTTGCGGTAGCGCGCGATGTAGCCGAAGACGTCCGCCAGCGGCTTGCTCGATGCCACGATCATGGGCTTGCTCCTTCGGTAAGCCTGCTACTCCAGGGTGAGCCGGTCGCCGCCGATGCCCGCCGCGGCGAGGATCCCGTTCGTCCGTGCCACCCGCTTCGACAGCCGGTCCATCGCCCCGCGGTAGCGGCAGGTCTCGCACTGCCGCACGACGACCCGCTCGACGCCGAACTCGAACGGCTTCATCATGTCCACCTCGTCCACCCGCGCGGCGCAGCTCACGGGCACGTGGGCCACCACGGTGCCGTTGTCGCGCACGAGGCGCTCGAGCAGCTCGTCGCGCGACGTCGCGTCCTGGCGGCAGACGAACTCGACTCGCGTGACGGGCCCCTCGGCGCTCTCGAGCAGGCGGAGGAGGCGGCCGCGGATGTCGCCGACCGCGAAGCGGCGGATGCTGATGGCCACGGCCGGGCACTCGACGGCGCACAGCCCGCACGACTGGCACATCTCCGAGGTCATCACCGCCACGTTGTCCACCGCGGGCACGCCGAACGGGCAGACCCGCAGGCAGGTGAGGCAGGCCTCGCACTTCTCCTCGTCCACCGTCGCGCCGGCCGCGCACGACAGGCAGCGGCGGGCCTCGCGCAGCGCGTCCGCCTCCGAGTAGCCGAGCTCGAACTGCACGAAGCTCTTCAGCCGCTCGTCGGGCGACAGGGTCGGCATGGCCAGGCGCTCGACGCGGCGCACCTGCTCGACGACGTCGTCGGGCAGCTCCTCGAGCTTCTCGGGCTCCTCCTCCGGCACGGCCCGCACGCTGCCCGTCTCGAGGAAGGTCATCACCGCGGTGGCCGCGCGGTGGCCGCTCGCCACGGCCTCGATCGCCGCACCAGGCCCCGTCACCACCTCGCCGCAGGCGAACACGCCCTTCTGCGAGGTCGCCATCGTGGCGGCGTCGAACACCAGCCGCCCCCGGTCGGTCACCTCCACGCCCGAGCCCTCGGCCAGGCCCATGTCCGAGGCCTGCCCGATCGCCAGGATCACCATCTCGCAGTCCAGCTCGCTCAGCCGGTCGTCGAAGTACGTCGGCGCGAAGCGACCCTCGGGGTCGAACACCCGCTCGACCTCGCGGCACACCAGGCCCGCGATCCGACCGTCCGCGACGACGACCTTGGTCGGCCCGCGGCGGTAGACGATCGAGATGCCCTCCTCGAGCGCCTCGCGGCACTCCCAGTCCCACGCCGGCATCTCCTCCTCGCTCTCCAGGCACACCATCTTCACCGTCTGCGCGCCCAGGCGGGCCGCCGTCCGCGCCACGTCCACCGCCACGTTCCCGCCGCCCACGACGATCACGTGGTCCCGCACCGCCGTCGGCTCGCCGAGCGCGGCCGCGCGCAGGAACGGGATGGCGAGCAGCACGTCGGCGTGGTCGCCGTCCTCGAGCGGCAGGCCCCGGCTCAGGCTCAGGCCGAGCGCGAGGACGACGGCGTCGTGCTTCGCCCGCAGGTCGTCGAGGGTGACGTCCTTGCCGACGGTCACGCCGGTCTGGATGTCGATGCCGAGCGCCGTCAGGTCGTCGATGTCCTGGGCGAGCGCCTCGTCGGGCAGTCGGTACTTGGGGATGGCGCCGACCAGCATGCCGCCCGCCTTGGGCAGGGCGTCGTAGACGGTGACGGCGTAGCCGTGCTCGATGCAGTCGTGGGCCACGGTGAGTCCTGCGGGGCCCGCGCCGACGACGCCGACGGTCGTGGTCTGTGTGATGGGGGCGGGCTTGCGGGAGCGCTGGCGGTGGTCGAGCGCTCGCTCGGCGGCGAAGCGCTTGAGGTTGCGCAGCGCCACCGGCTCGTCCACCTGCTCGCGGCGGCAGGCCTCCTCGCACGGGTGGTGGCAGATGAGGCCGCACACCGAGGGGAAGGGGTTGAACTCGCGGATCTTCTCGAACGCCTCTTCATACAGGCCGCGCGCGATGAAGTCCACGTAGGCCCTGGTGTCGGTATGGACGGGGCAGGCGGCGCTGCACGTCGCGCAGCGTTCCACCTCCACGGCGTGGGTGCTTGCCGCGTTCGGGTCAGCCACTTTCGGCTATCTCCTCATCGCAGTCGGGCGTGTGGGCGGGCCGTGCTGAGACCGTGGCGCCCGCAAGGAGTCCAGCAGGCGGGCCGGCAGGCCCACCCGGGGCGCCGCCCCGGCCCCAGGGGCTCTTGTGACTGGTTTCACAACCCTCCCCGGCCAAACATTATACCCACGCCCCAAACCCCGTCAAATCCCAAACGGCGGAATCCGCCCGCACCCGCGCCGACCCGCATCACGACCAGCGCCCAGGGATCTCGGCCGAGCAGAACGGGCATATCCCCTGCAAGATGCGGTTGGTCACCGGCCCCGCCCCCGGCCGCTCGATCAGCACCGCGCCGCACACGTGGCAGATCGTGTTCGCCAGCGGATGGTCGGGCACGTTCCCGATGTAGGCGTACCACAGGCCCGCCTGCGTGGCGATGCCGTGCGCGCGCTCGAGGGTCGCCACGGGGGTGGGCGGCACGTCGGCGAGGTCGGCGTGGGGCAGGAAGCGGGTGAGGTGCCACGGGGTGTCGGGCCCGAGGGTGCCGACGATCCAGTGGGCCAGCGCGCCGAGCTGCGCGTCGTCGTCGTTGAGGCCGGGGACGAGGTTGGTGACGCACTCGACGTGGAGGCCGTGGGTCGCCTTCGCGCGCTGTGCGGTGGCGAGCACCTTCTCGAAGTCGCGGATGTTGGCGAGCCGCTGGTAGGTGTCGGCGTCGAAGGCCTTGATGTCCACGCGGTAGGCATCGAGCAGGAGGGCCAGCTCGTCGAGGGCCTCCGGCGTCAGGTAGCCGTTGGTCACGAAGTTCGCCATCAGGCCGCGGCGGCGCGCGAGGCGGGTCGTGTCGAGCGCGAACTCCAGCCAGAGGGTCGGCTCGTTATAGGTCCACGACAGGCCCTTGCAGCCGCGGGCGCGGGCCATGGCCACGACTTCGTCGGGCGACATCTCACCGACCGAGCGCGCGGCCTCGTCGAGGCGGCAGTGGGCCAGCTCCCAGTTCTGGCACCCTGGGCAGCGGAAGTTGCAGCCGAGGCTCCCGAGCGACAGCCACGTCGTGCCCGGGTAGAAGTGGTAGAGCGGCTTCTGCTCGATCCGGGCGACGTGGAGGGCGGCGACGGCGCCGTAGAGGAGCGTCACGAGCTGGCCGTCGCGGTTCTCGCGCGTGCGGCAGTAGCCGCTCTCGCCGGGCGCCACGACGCACCGACGCTCGCACGCGCGGCAGCGAGCCCTGCCGGCGTCGAGCCGGTCCCACAGCATCGCGGGTCGGGTGGGCACGCCAGGCTCCTCGGCACCTTGCGACGGCGGAGTCTAGCAGACGGCGGCGGCGGCCGTCAAGGAGTGTCGCGTGCGGCCCCGGATCCTCGCCTCGCCAGCACGCTCGGCCCGGCGCCCGCAAGCTTCCGTTGTCGGCCGCCGCGCCCGGCGCCGCGGGCCTGCCGGGCCCCCCGCCGCGGCCTGCGAGCGCGACTGCCGAGCGAGCGAGGACGGTCAATCGCTCTTGCGGTCCGCCAGCAAATGTCTATACTGTATGTTCT
>CBFDBL010000504.1:0-5195 GCA_965603035.1 uncultured bacterium | reverse complement strand
GTTGCGGTACTCGGCGGCGGCCTCGGGCATCTGCTGTCGCTTGATGTAGAGGCCCGCGAGGCGGATGTGGTCGGCGGCGTTGGGGCCGCTCGCGAGGATCCGCTGGCGCCAGGCGATGGCCTTCGGCAGGTCGCCGAGCTGCTCGTAGAACTCGGCGAGGTATCGCCGCAGGGTCGCGGCCCTGCGGGAGGCGGAGGCGGCGACGCGCCCGAGCTGGCCGAGCATGTCGTCGCGGCGGCCGGCGGCCCGGTAGGCCATGGCGAGCACCTCGCGGCTGGCGGGGTCGTCGGCCTTGGCGACGGCGGCCTCGATGTGGCGGATGGCGGCATTGCGCTCGGCGTCGTTGAGCTCGGCGAAGGCCCGGGCGATGGCGACCGCCGAGGCCACGTCGCTGGGGGTGCGGAGCGCGACCTGGCGGAACGTGGCGAGGGCCTCGGCGTAGCGCCCCTCCTTGAGCTCGAGGGTGGCGAGCTTGCGGTAGTCGTCGCGGCTGCGGTAGCCGCAGTCGAGCAGGAAGCGGTACCACTCGATGGCCTTCGTGCGGTCGCCCTGCTGCTCGTAGACCCAGATGATGTGGCGGACGAGGCTCTGGTGCCTGGCGGGGCGGCGTGCGGCCTTGGCGGCGGCCTCGAAGGCCTCGAGGGCCTCGGCCCGCCGCGAGGCGGCGGCGTGGACGAAGGCCATGGTCTCGTGGGCCGGGCCGTTGTCGGGGTCGAGCGCCAGCGAGCGCTGGAGGAACCGCGCGGCCTCGTCGGGCTTGCCCATGCGGTAGTGGCAGTGGCCGATCTCGAACAGCAGCGTCGGCGACTCGCGGTCGAGCGCCAGGGCCTGCTCGAGGCGGGCGAGCGCCTCGGCATGCTTGCCGCGGGCCTTCAGGGCGAGGGCCTCGCAGAAGAGCACCCGGCCTCTGGCCCGCGCGGCAAGCTCGGGCGGCTCGGCGTCGGCGCCCTGGATGCGCGCGGCGGGGAACAGCCAGTGGAACAGGCGCGGGTCGCGCACCTGGAGCTGGCGGAGGCGCTCGTCCACGGGCACTTCGCCGGCGAGCGCGCTCGCCGCCGAGCCCAGGGCGAGCACCCAGCAACAGAGGGCGGCGGGACGCACGCGGCGGCTCCTACGGGATGATCTTGTTGAGCGGCAGCTCGATGATGCCCTCGGCGCCCGCGCGCTTGAGGTCGGGGATGATGCGCCGGACCGTGCTCTCGTCCACGATCGTCTCGAGCGCGTACCAGCCCTCCTCCGACCGCGGCGACAGGGTCGGCTTGCGCAGAGCCGGGACGATGGCGAGCACGGCCTCGACGTTCTCGCGCGAGACGTTGAGCTTCAGGCACACCTTCTCGCGGGCGATGATGGCGCCCTGGAGCAGGAGGTGGAGGCTCTCGATCTTGGCCCGCTTCGCGGGCTCCTGCCAGGCCAGGTGGTTGGCGATCAGCACGGTCACCGACTCCATCACGGTGTCGATGACGCGGAGCTTGTTGGCGCGCAGGCTCGAGCCCGTCTCGGTCAGCTCGACGATGGCGTCCACCAGGTTCGCCTTCGCCTCGGTCGCGCCCCAGGAGAACTCGACACGGGCCTCCACGCCCCGGCTGGCGAGCCAGCGCCGCGTCGTGCCGACCAGCTCCGTGGCGATGAGCTTGCCCTGGAGATCCTGCACGCTCCGGACCGGCGAGCCGTCGGGCACGGCGAGCACCCAGCGCACCGGGCTCAGCCGCTGCTTGGCGTAGACCAGCTCGCCCACCTCCTCGACGTCCGCGTCGTTCTCGGCCACCCAGTCGCGGCCGGTGAGCCCCGCGTCGAGCACCCCGTCCTGCACGTAGCGGGCCATCTCCTGCGCGCGGAAGAGCACCAGCTCGAGCTCGGGATCGTCGGTCGTCGGGAAGTAGGACCGGCTGCCGACCGAGACGGGGAAGCCCGCCTTGCCCATCAGCTCGAACGTCGACTCCTGAAGGCTGCCCTTGGGCAGACCGAGGACCAGTTTCATGGTGCGCTGCCTGCCTGTGCTGCGATGATGTCCTGGGTTGGCTCTCGCGAGCAAAGCCACATGGTACCCGTTTGGGGCGGGAGGGGCAAGGGTTTTTCGCCCCGCGGGGCGGGACACTTGAAGAGCGGCAACGCTCGCGGTACAATCCCGTCGCTCCAACCGAGAGGCAGGGCCGGTGTTGGGAGTCGCGCAGTGACCAGTCACGACGAGGCCTCGGCCGCGCAGCAGCTCCGCAAGGAGCTGGCGGCGGTGCGGGAGAGCGAGCGCCACTACCGCGCGCTCGCGGAGGGCTCGCAGGACTACATCTTCATCATCGACCGCGACGACCGGGTGCTCTACGTCAACCCGGCCGCGGCGGCGCTCTTCGGCCGCCGTCCCGCCGAGATCATCGGCCGGCGTCGCGCCGAGTTCTTCCCGCCCGCCGCCGCGGCGAGCCAGAGCGAGGACCTGCGGCGCGCCTTCGAGACGGGGGAGCCCCTCGCGGCCGAGGCCGCAGCCGCGTTCCCCGATGGCGAGCGGTGGCTCTCGACCGTGCTCATCCCGGTCCTCGACGCGCGCGGGCGCGCGACGGCGCTGGTGGGCTACTCGCGGGACATCACGGACCACAAGCATGCGGAGCAGGAGCTCGAGGAGTCGCGCGCGTCGCTGGAGGCGGCGGTCGCCGAGCGCACGGCGGAGCTGACGCGGGCGAACGCGAGCCTGCGCGAGCAGGTGCGTGCCCGGGCCGAGGCGGAGCGGCGTCAGGGTCGCCTGACGGCGGGCCTGCGGACAGTGCTGGCGGCGGCCGGCGAGCTCGCGCGCTGCCCCGACGCCGACACCCTCTGCCGCCGAGCGGTCGAGCTGGCCCGCGAGCGGCTCGGCCTCGAGCGCTGCTCGCTGTTCCTCGACGAGGGCGACCACCTGCGCGGCACCTACGGCACCGACCGCCAGGGCCGGACCACCGAGGAGCACGCCTGCCGCATCACCAAGGATGCGCAGTGGCAGAAGCGCTTCGAGCGCTTCGAGCCCGGGGGCCCGCGCTACGTGCTGCTGCGCGGCCCGCACCACGAGTGGGACGGCGAGCGGCTGCGGGTGGTCGGGCAAGGCTGGGTGGCGTTCACCCCGATCGAGTCGGACGAAGCGCTGCTCGGCGCGTTCTACAACGACACGGCGGTGAGCGGGGCTCCGCCCGACGAGCTGGGGCAGGAGATCGCGGCGCTCTACTGCTCGATGCTCGGCGGCCTCCTGGAGCGCAAGCGCGCGGAGGACGCGCTCCGCGAGGCGTCGGCCCAGCTCGCCGACTTCGCGTCGATCATCAACCGCGGCCCGGCCATCGCCTTCCGCTGGCGGGTCGCCCAGGGGTGGCCGGTCGAGTTCGTCTCCGACAACGTCAGCCAGCTCGGCTACACGGTGGACGACCTGGTCTCGGGCCGGGTCTCGTGGCCGGCGATCACCCACCCCGACGACGTCGCGCGGCTGGAGGGCGAGGTCGGCGGCCGCCTGCGCGACGGGGTGGACGAGTTCAGCCAGCACTACCGCCTGCGCACGGCGTCGGGCGAGTGGCGCTGGATCGAGGATCGGAACCTGGTGATCCGGGACGCCCGCGGGGAGGTGGCCGCCATCGAGGGCATCGTGCTCGACGTGACGGAGCGGAAGCGCGCGGAGGACGCGCTGCGGCGCGCGCGGGACGAGCTCGAGCGGCGCGTCGTCGAGCGCACGGCGGAGCTGGCGGAGGCGAACGCCTCACTGCGGCGCTCCGAGGAGCGCTATCGCAGGCTCGTGGACAACGCGACCGTCGGGGTCTACGAGACGAGCCTGACGGGCGAGATCCTCTACGTCAACGACGCGCTCGTGCGGATATTCGGGCTCGAGTCCCGCGAGGCCTTCATCGCGCAGGGGCTGGGCGCCCGCTACAAGCGCCCGGCGGACCGGCTCCGGCTCCTCGAGGCCGTCCAGCGGACGGGCAGCGTCACCAACTTCGAGACCGAGGTCAACACGGCGACGGGAGCCACGAAGCACGTCCTGATCAGCGCCGTCCTCGCGGGCGACGTGCTGACGGGGATGATCAGCGACATCACCGAGCGAAAGCGGGCGGAGGAGGAGCTGCGCCTCTCCGAGCGCCAGTACCGCTCGACGGTCAACGCGCTCGGCGACTCCCTGCACGTGGTGGACCGCGAGCTGCGGATCCTGCTCCACAACGCGGTGATCCACAGTTGGTGCGAGCAGCTCGGCCTGCGCCAGGACCCGCTGGGCCGCAGGCTCTTCGACGCGTTCCCCTTCCTCGACCCACGCGTCCGCGACGAGTACCGCCAGGTGTTCGAGACGGGCAAGGCGCTGGCGACCGAGGAGGCCTACGTGTTCGACGGCCGGGAGGTGATCACGGAGACGCGGAAGATCCCGGTCTTCGAGGAGGCGGAGGTGGTGCGCGTGGTGACTCTGATCCGCGACATCACCGAGGAGCGGAAGGTGCAGGAGGAGATGCGGCGGGCCGAGCGGCTGGAGTCGCTGGGGGTGCTGGCCGGCGGGATCGCGCACGACTTCTCGAACCTGCTGACGGGCATCCTCGGCAGCCTGACCCGGGCGCGCCGGGCCCTGCTGGACGTGCCGCAGACCGCCGACGCGCTGGTCCAGGCCCAGCGCGCCGCCCTGCGGGCCAGGGGGATCACGCGCCAGCTCCTGGCGCTCTCGACCGGCGGCGCCCCGATCAAGGCCGTCGCGCCGATCGGCGGCATGGTCCGCGAGACGGCCGACTTCGCGCTCAGCGGCTCGAACTGCCGCTGCCAGCTCGCCATCGCCACCGACCTGTGGCCCGTCGAGGCCGACGTGGCCCAGCTCAGCGAGGTGATCCAGAACCTCGTGATCAACGCCGGCCAGGCCATGGCCGACGGCGGCATCGTCGAAGTTCGGGCCCGCAACGTCGGGCCGGGCGAGCCGACCCCGCTCCACGGCGTCCGGCACCTCGAGATCGCCATCGCCGACGCGGGGGTCGGCATCCCCCGCGAGCACCACGACCGAATCTTCGACCCCTACTTCACCACCAAGGAGGCCGGCAGCGGCCTCGGCCTCGCCGTCTGCCACTCCATCGTGCGCCAGCACGGCGGCCACGTGCGAGTCGAGTCCCAGGCCGGGGTCGGCACCACCGTCCGCGTCTACCTGCCCGCCGCCGACCCGGAGGGCGCCCGCGAGCTCGAGGAGCGGCCCGCCGCCGCCGCGCGCGCGGGCCGGGTCCTGCTCATGG
>CBFDBL010000503.1:0-5214 GCA_965603035.1 uncultured bacterium | reverse complement strand
GCCGGTCAGGCGCGCACGTTGTTGGAGGCGGCCAGTGTGGACTCCGGACCCCGGACCCCGGAGCCCGTAGGCTCACTGACGGCGCCGCCGTCTCGCGAGGTGACGGTCCCGCTGGGCTCTGCCGAGGCTGGTGAGAGGGGGCTGTCACATGCTCCAGTGCCCGTCCGGGCCGCGGCTCCGCTCGCCCGTGGCTCCCGCCGCCTTGTGCGAAGGGCATTCGGGCTATCGGCCGCAAGGGGTGCGGCGCGGCAAGCGGCGAGGACGCCGCCCTCGCCTGCGTGCGACGACGCCCTGCGGCTCGGCCAGAGTCGAAAGGAACTGAACATGTCTGCGTGGCTTGCGGAGGTGACACCGACATGCTGATTCCTCAGCGCTCGTGCTGAGCCGCCGCGCGCGACGGCACGCGGCCGCTCTCAGAACGTGGCCCAGAGCCATGGTGCCCCCGTCAACAGCCGTCGGCGCTGACTCCCGCAGACCCCTTGCGTCATCGCCCCGGGCGCCCGCGGGCAACGGAAGGCGGGCCTCGGGACCGGTGGGGCCTCTTGCATTACTTATGCAGAGGTGAGTAGCGGCGCGTTGTCGGCTTTCGCGGAAGCCGAGCCGCGGGGCTGTCGGGATTCCCGGAGAGACCGTACACCCGCACTAGGGGTGCCCCGTTCTCGCAGTTCCCTAAGCCATTGCCGCCCTGGGATTAGCGGAGACGCCGGCCGCGAAGGTCCGCCAGGTCGGGCGGGGCCGGCACGCGATTTGCTCCTCCTTGCTCAGTGGCTGAGAAGAGGGAGCCGACCTGGGCCTCGAACGTCTGAGGGGGCTCGGACGAATCGCCCCAGCGTCGGCCACTGCCAGCAGCATCGCGACACCCTGATGGGACGCTGCTGGCGGAGCAGTGCAGACCTCAGCCACCCTGCCGGGGTACAGGAGCCCAGGACCAGACAGGCGCGGTACGGTCCGACCCGACCGCCGCGCCACACCCGACGTGCGCGACGCCCCAGGTCGCCTGGCGCGCGTCGCGACACTGTGGAAGGGACTCAGGCCATGGCAAGGGACAGGAACTCGACCCCCGCGATCGTGCGCGGCGCCGCGCTGGCGCTCGCGTTGCTCGCCCTGGCAGCGGCCAACGCCCTGGCGGTGACCATCACCGTCGATGGCGACCCGTCGGACTGGGGCGTCGCCCCGGGCGTGTGGGGCAGCTCAGACTGGACGCCGTTCGCCGGCGTGCAGGGCACGTGGCCGCCGGCCGAGGACGACTTCCCCGACAATGCCGGCGGCGGGCAGGTGGGTCCTGGCTTCGGCGGGCAGGAGTTCGACGCCGAGGCCCTCTACTTCGCGGTCAGCGGCGGGAACGCCTGCTTCGGCATCGTGACGGGCATGCCGCCCGGCGGCGCCCGGGGCGAGCGGCCCGGCGACATCATCCTCGCCTTCGGCCTGGGCAGCGACTGGACCCACGCCATCGAGACGACGGGCGACGGCGGCCTCGCACTCGGCGGCCTCTACGCCGTCACCGAGTGGGACGACGGCCTGTGGGGCGCCGTGACGAACCCCTCCGGCATCGCAGCGGGCTCGCCCCTGTGGACGCCGCTGGGCTCCAACCTGTGCTACGAGCCGACCACCGGCAACCACTTCTTCATCGAGGTCGCCGTCCCGCTCAGCGTGCTCCCGCTCTCGGAGGCCGAGCCCACGCCGTTCCGCGCGCACTGGACCGAGACGTGCGGCAACGACGCGGTAGACCTCGAGGGCCTGCTGCCCGACGACCCCCACGAGCCCGAGGTGCCGCCCGTGATGCCGGAGCCGACGACGCTGGCGCTGCTGGGCTGTGCCGTGGCGGGCCTCGCGGCGCGACGCCGGCGACGCTGACCGGCCTCACTCGATGCCGAAGCGCTCGGCCATCTGGTACTTGGCCTCGACGCCGATCAGCTCGTTGAGCTCGGCGAAGGGCATCAGGCGGGCCTCGTCGCCGAGGGTCGTCGCGTCGCCGAGCAGCTTGCGGTAGACGGCATCGAGCGCGCGCGCCGCCGCGAAGATGCCGCTGAGCGGGTAGACGATGAGCTGGAAGCCCATCGCGGCGAGCCGCGCCGTGGGCAGGATGGGCGTCTTCCCCCCCTCGAGCATGTTCGCGACGGTCGGCGCCGGCGAGCGGCGGCCGATCTCGGCGAGCTGCTCGACCGAGTGCGGCGCCTCGATGAAGCTCGCGTCGGCTCCCGCCTCGCGCGCCGCCTCCACCCGCGCCACCGCCTCGTCGAGCCCGTGGACCGCCTCCGCGTCGGTCCGGGCCACGATGAAGAAGTCGCGGCCCGCCCGCGCCTCCACCGCGGCCCGGATCTTCTGCACGTACTCCTCCCGCGCGATCACCCGCTTCCCACGCATGTGCCCGCAGCGCTTCGGCCAGAGCTGATCCTCGAGGAAGCAGCCCGCCGCACCCGCGTCGAGCAGCTCGGTGACCGTGCGGTAGACGTTCAGCGGGTTGCCGTAGCCCGTGTCGGCGTCCACGATGATCGGGATGGCGACGCTGCCGCAGATGCGTCGCGCGCGCTCGACGATCTCGGTCTGGGTCAGCAGGCCCAGGTCGGGCTCGCCGATGGCCGTCGCCGCCACGCTGTAGCCGGAGACGAACCCCATGGGGAACCCCGCGCGCTCGACGAGCTTCGCCGACAGCGCGTCGTAGGCCCCCGGGAACGCGATGGCGCCCACCTCGTCCAGGATCCGGTGGATGCGTGTTCCGCCCATGCTCGCTTCCTCTGTGAGCGCGTGAAGGGTGTGGCAGCGGGTCCGCCGCTGAGTGTAGCGCCGCCGCGAGCCGCACACAAACGCCAAGCACGGGGTGAGTCTGGCCCGCGATGTTGGGGTCTCTCTCTCCACTGGTCGTCGTCGTCGATTCCCTCCCCTGGCGGGCAAAGGCTTGCAGAACCGCACGGGGCGCGGTCGAGATCTCAGACCTCATGAGGTGTGAGATCATTTGCGGCGAACGCGACTTGAAACGCAAGGGCGGCTATGCGACGATCTGCCCACGGTTCGACGCCCTCCGTCCCCTGCCGCCTGACGCACGAGGGCGCCCGAAGAGGGCCGCTCCAGCGTCCAGAGGGAAACACAGCGCATGATCGATCTCGACCAGAAGGACTACGTGGTCATCGTGCAGTGCGCCATCGTCAAGGAGCGCTGCCCGGGCTACTTCTGCGAGAAGGCGTTCCACGAGCGCACGGGCGGCTTCGCCGACTATCCGAGGGACCGCGCCTACCGCACGCTGTCTATGACGTGCGGCGGGTGCTGCGGCCTCGCGGTGCAGCGGAAGCTCACGAGCCTGGCGCGGCAACTCAACAAGCGCGAGAGCATAGAGAAGGACCGCATCGTCGTCCAACTCTCGTCGTGCATGACGAAGGACAACTTCCACGGCCCGCCGTGCCCACACCTCGGGTACATCAAGACGCTGATCGCCCGCGCCGGCCTCGACGTCCGCGAGGACACCCAGATCAGCGAGCTGTCGGAGAAGCGGCGGCGCGAGGGCATCTACGGGCAATCGCCGGGTACGGAGTGACATGGCCGCCAGCCGACTGAGACGCCTGTGCGAGTGGATGCTGCGGTGGCGCTATCCCGCCGTCCCGATCGCCGTGGGGCTGGTGCTGGCGCTGCCGTCGCTGGGCGTGGGCCTGCTGGGCGACGACCTGACCCACCGCGCCGTGGTCCGCAACCAGGGCCTGGCCGTGGGCGTGCGGACCAGCCCGTGGCACCCGTTCCGCTTCCTCGACGGCGACCCGGCGCGGAACGGGAAGCTGATGGACCTGGGCTGGCTGCCCTGGTGGTCGGACCCGCGCTGCAAGGCGGCGTTCCTGCGGCCCGCGACGGCGCTGACCCACATCCTCGACTACCGCGGGTGGCCGGACTGGCCGTGGCTCATGCACGCGCAGAGCCTGGTGTGGTACGCGGCGGTGGTCTGGGGGGCGGCGACTCTCTACCGCCGGCTGATGGGGCGCGCGCTGCCCGCGTGGGCGGCTGTGCTCGCGGCGCTGCTCTTCACGGTGGACGAGGCGCACACGTGGCCTGTGTGCTGGCTGGCGAATCGGAACGCGATCGTGGCCGCGGCCTTCGGCCTCTGGGCGCTGGTGGCGCACGACCGCTGGCGCCGCGACGGCTGGAGATGGGGCGCGGTGCTGACGCCGCTGCTGCTGGCGCTGGCGCTGCTGGGCAAGGAGCTGGCGGTGTGCGTCGGCGCCTACCTGCTCGCCTACGCGCTGTTCCTCGACCGCGGGCCGTGGCGCAGCCGCCTGCTGAGCCTGCTGCCGTGCCTGCTGGTGGGCGTCGCCTGGCTCATCGCCTACAGGGCGATGGGCTTCGGCCTGTCGCGGGGCGCGGTGTACGTCGGGCCGGTGGACGATCCGGTGCGCTTCGGCGAGCACGTCGTGCGCCACGCGCCGCTGCTGCTGCTGGGGCAGTGGGGGCTGCCGGCCTCGGAGCTGGCGCTGTTCCTGTCGTCGTCGGCCGCGTGGGTGCACTGGGCGTGGGCGGTGGCCTACGTGGGGCTCGTCGCGGTGTTGCTGGTGCCGCTGGTCGCGCGGGACGCGCTGGCGCGGTTCTGGGCGCTGGGGATGGTGCTGTCGCTGCTGCCTGCGAGCGCGCCGTTCCCGCACGACCGCCTGCTGATGTTCGTGGGGCTGGGCGCGATGGGGCTGCTGGCGCAGTGGCTCGTGGGCCGACGCGATCGCGCGGGGTGGGTGCCGTCGTCGCAGGCGTGGCGGCGCCTCGCGCGGGTGTTCGCCGTCCTGTTCGTGGCGATCCACCTCGTCGTGGCGCCCGTGCTGTGGCTCCCGGCGTGCGCGGGGATGCCCTGGCTGCGCGACGCGCTGCTTCACCAGCTCGATACGCTCCCGCGCGACCCCGCGTTCGGGCGGCAGACGGCGGTGTTCGTCCACTCGCTGTCGGCGCTCGTGGACGTCCTGTGGGTGCAGCAGCGGGTGATGACGGGCGAGCCGCTGCCGGCCCGCAGCCTCCGGCTCTGCCCGTCGTGCACGCCGGCCACGATCCGGCGCCTCGACGCGCGGAGCATCGCGGTGCGGCCCGAGGGCGGCTACCTGCTGCCGGCGGGCCGGTGGCATCGGCCCGGGCCGCGGCCCGCGGCATCCCTCGTCTACGCCGTTCGCTACATGGACCGCCTCTTCCACCGCGACGACGAGCGGCTGCCCCTCGGCCACACCGTCGAGCTCTCGGCCGCGACCATCGAGATCA
>CBFDBL010000502.1:0-5220 GCA_965603035.1 uncultured bacterium | reverse complement strand
CCCGCTGGCCGGTGGGCTCGCCCGTGGCGACGGCGGTGTGGCCCTGGGCGTCGAGCCACTGGACGAGGCGCCGGACCTGGGTGGTGGTGCCGGAGCCGTCGATGCCCTCGAGGACGATGAACAGGCCGTTGGACATGGTTCTCAGAGGTAGTTCCGTGGGTCGGCGATGCGGCCCTCGACGGCCGTGGCGGCGGCGACGGCTGGCGAGGCGAGGTAGATGAGGCCCTTGGGGTTGCCCATGCGGCCCTGGAAGTTGCGGTTCTGTGTCGCGAGGCAGACTTCGCCATCGCCGAGCACGCCGTCGTGGACGCCGACGCAGGCGCCACAGCCTGCGCCGGTGACGGTGGCGCCGGCCTCGACGAGCGCCGCGAGGGTGCCGTCGGCCAGCGCCTGCTGGAGGATGGTGCGCGAGGGCGGGGTCACGAGCAGGCGCACGCCGGGCGCCACCTTCCTGCCGCCGAGGATCGAGGCGGCCACGCGCAGGTCGCTCAGGCGGCCGTTCGTGCAGGTGCCGATGAAGACCTGCTGGACCGCCACGTCGCCCAGCTCCCCGACGGTCGCCGTGTTGTCGGGCTGGTGGGGGCAGGCGACCGTCGGCTCGAGCGCCGCGACGTCGAACTCGAGGGTCCGCTCGTAGCAGGCGTCGGGGTCGGGCGCGACCGGGCGGTAGCCGTCGCCCCTGCCCCGCTGCTCGAGGAAGGCCTTGGTGGTGTCGTCGGCGGGGAAGAGGCCGGCCTTCGCGCCGCACTCGACGGCGATGTTGGCGATACACAGCCGATCGTCCATCGTCATGGCGGCGACGGCCTCGCCGGCGAACTCGAGGGCCTTGTAGGTCGCGCCGTCGGCGCCGATGCTGCCGATGAGATGGAGCATGAAGTCCTTGGCGTAGACGCCCGCGGGGAAGGCGCCGCGGACGACGACCCGCCAGGCGGGCGGGACGCGCAGCCAGGTCTTGCCGAGGACCATGGCCACGCCGACGTCGGTCGAGCCCATGCCGGTGGTGAAGGCTCCGAGCGCGCCGCCCGTGACCGAGTGGCTGTCGGCGCCGACGGCGACCTGGCCGGGGACGAGCCGCTCCTCGCTCATGAGCACGTGGCTGATGCCCGTGCCGACCTCGCTGAGGACGCACCCCGTGCGCTCGGCGAAGCGCCGGAGGGTGGCGTGGTCGTTGGACAGCTCTCTGCGCGGGCTGGGCGAGGCGTGGTCGAGGAACAGGATGCAGCGATCGGGCCGCGCGAGCTCGGCGGCGCCGAGCTTCTCGACCTGGCGCACGGCCAGCGGCCCCGTGCCGTCCTGCACGTAGGCCCAATCGACGGGCACCACGACGAAATCGTTGGCCGCCACGTCGGCCCCGGCGTGCTCGCCGAGGATCTTCTGCGTCATCGTCTTGCCCATGCATCCGCCTCCGTCGTTGCGCATCGATAGGGCTCGCCGCATGGTATCGGTCGGGCGCCGCGGCGTCAAGCGCGCCTTGCGGCGCGGGCCGTCAGCAGCGCCAGGCGCGCACCTCGTCCATCGCGCGGTTCGCCGCTGCGGCGTCGGGGGCGCCGCCCACGTGGTAGAGCACGCCGCCCGTCAGGGAGCCGGCCCCGAGCGCGGCGACGAACTCCTCGAAGCCGCACGAGACGACCAGCGGCAGGTCGCCGACGCGGCGGCGGACATCGGGCAGGACGTCGAAGGCGCGCGGGAAGCCGCGGTCGTCGCCCAGGTAGCAGGCCCTCAGCCCGCGGAGCGTCGAGGCCGCCGCGAGCAGGTGCCGGCCGTTGCCGTGCACGTGCAACACCCCGCCGTCGAAGCGCCCGAGCACGCGCTCGGCCGGCCCACGGCCCCAGCGCTCGAAGTCCCCGACCGAGGTCATGTGGAACGGGTCGAGGCTCTCGCTCACGATGCGGCCCGGCAGCCACTGGGCCATGTTGCTGCACGTCCCGCCCCCGACCAGCACGTCGGCCGCGAAGAAGGCCTCCTGCACGAGCACGTTGAGTTCGAAGCCCAAGCCGATGGCCTGCCGCACCCGCTCGGGCGCGTCGAGCAGGGCCAGGTAGGTGCGGGTCGCGCCGACCAGCTCGAAAGCGAAGTTCAGCCCGTCGATGAGGATGAAGTGGCTGAGGCCGAACCTGCCGGCGGCACCGCGCCGGAAGACGTCGAGCTGACGGCGGAAGCGGCGGAAGGCCTCGCTCCCGGTGTCGAGGCGCAGGGCGTCGAGCCCCGACCAGTCGCCGAGCAGCGGCGCGACCATCGAGGAGACCCACCCGTTCTCGGGGTGCGCCATGTAGCGCACCTGGCCGCCGACGATGCCGCCGTAGAGCCCCTGGTCGCACTCGCTGAGGTAGGCCGAGGGCACCGCGTCGTCGAGTACGTCGGCTCCACGCCGCAGGTGCGCGTCCCAGAACGCCAGCCGCTCGGCGGGGTCGGGGTAGCCGCAGTAGCCCTCCGGATAGCGGGCGGCGAAGGCGGCGAGCGCCGGGCTCGGGGTCTCCATCACGGCGAACGCCTGGTCGAGGGCCCTCCGCTCGTAGAGCGCGCGCAACCGCTCGGCCACCTCGGCGAAGTGGGGGCAGTAGGCCAGCGGGCTGCGTGCGGCCATCGCGGCTCGTGCTCCCGTGGGGGTTCAGCCGCCTCTGCGGCGG
Organism: uncultured bacterium; assembly: GCA_965603035.1. GTDB lineage: Bacteria > Planctomycetota > PUPC01 > DSUN01 > DSUN01 > CAZDNN01. Next base: position 2,593 of record CBFDBL010000502.1, on the reverse strand, counting down.
AGGGTGAGGACGGTGATCTCGGGCGGGCAGCAGAAGCGGATGGGGATGTACTGGGTGCCGATGCCGGGGTTGACGTACATCTGGGTGCCGCCCTCGACGAAGTGGCCGCGGTCGTACTTGCGCGACGTGCGCGTCTTGATGTAGAGCGGGCCGAGCAACGGCAGGCGGATCTGGCCGCCGTGGGTGTCGCCCGCGAGCACCAGGTCGATGCCGTTCGCCTCGGCGTCCACGATGAAATCGGGGGTGTGGGCCAGCAGGATGCGGAAGGGGCCGCCGGCGGCCAGGCGATCGCAGTCCCACGGCCGCGCGGGCGCGTCGGGCAGCAGAGGCCAGAGCTGGCTGCGCCGCCGCACGTTGCCGACCCAGGCGCACTCGTCGATCTCGTGGTCGCCGCGCCCGCCGAGGGGCCGCGCGGTGTGCACGCCCAGCAGCGCGATGGCCTCGCCATCCTTCTCGAGCAGGAGCGACTCGCGAATGAGGACGTCGAAGCGCCCCCGCGCCCGCAGCTCGGCGACGAAGGCGCCCCAGTCGTGGTTCCCCCCGACCCCGACCCTGCCGCAGGGGTAGTCGAGCCCCTCGAAGATGCGCTCGACGCTCGCCAGCGCCGGCGCCGGCGGGGTCGTCACGTGCGCCTTGAAGTCGCCCGCCACCACCAGTAGATCGGCCTCGAGGCCCTCGAGCAGACGCCGCAGACGCCGCTCCACACGCCCGTAGCCCCGCGTGTGGATGCACGACAGGTGGATGATGCGGAAGCCGTCGAACGCCGGCGGCAGGGCGTCGAACGCCAGCTCGCGCTCGACGACCTGGATCTGCCCGGCCTCCCAGTGGCCGTAGACCGCGAAGCCCACGCAGAGGCCGAGGAGCACGAGGACAGCGATGAGAACAAGGCGGCCTCGGCTGAGTCGCGCCATGCTCAGCCCCCCGATGCGTGATGCGTCGTTCGTGATGCGTGACTAGAGCTGTGAGATGGGGCTCTTCCTCTGCCGGTTACGCATCGCGCATCGCGCATCACGTGCCGTAGCCGAACTCCCAGCCCTTGCGCGGCTCGCGGCGGACGAAGCCGTTGGCCTTCTCGCTGTTGGTGAAGAGGCCCTTCTTCATGTCGTAGACGAGCTTCTCGCCCGCGCAGCGCAGGGCGACGGCGCCGAGCAGCACGATCTCGGTGAGCCGCGCCGAGTAGGCGAACCGCGAGCAGGGCCGCGGCGCGCTCGAGTCCTTGCAGGCGCGCAAGAAGTCGCCCGCGTGGCCGGGGACGCGAGGGATCGACTTGGCGACCTTGGCGGCCCGCCGCAGCTCGTCGGGGTAGATGCGCGGGCTCTGGCAGTGGCTGCCCGACGACATGAGGCCTTTGGTCCCATAGTAGTAGGCACCCTGGGTGACGATCTTGTCGTTGGCGCCGACCTGCGGCGGTCGCGGCGGCAGGTGCTTCCCGCCGCCGTTCCACCAGGTCATCTGGATAGGCGGGAGCTTGCCGCGGGCTGGGAAGCTGTAGACGAGGCGCGCGTGGCCGGTGAAGCCCTCGTCGTTCACGCCGCCGTCCTCGGCGACGACCTGGATCCTGTCGGCGGCGTAGAGCTTCAGCGCCCACACGGCGCCGTCGATGGTGTGGCAGGCCATGTCGCCGATGCTGCCTGTGCCGAAGTCGAGCCATCCGCGCCAACTGAAGGGGTGGAGCCCGTCGTGGAAGTCGCGGAACGGGGCCGGCCCGAGCCAGCTCTGCCAGTCGAGCCCTTGCGGCACCGGCTTGCTCGCCGGCCGTCGGTTGGCGCCGAAGCTGCGGTTCGAGACGCAGTGGAGCTTCTCGATCCTGCCGAGGGTGCCGGAGCGGATGTACTCGACGATGCGGCGGATCGACTCGCCGGCGTGGCCCTGGTTGCCCATCTGGGTGGGCAGCTTCTTCGCCTCGGCGACCTCGCGGAGCTTGCGGGCCTCCCACAGCTCGTGGGCCAGCGGCTTCTCGCAGTAGACGCCAGCGCCCGCCTCGAGCGCGCGGATCGAGGCGGGGAAGTGGCTGTGGTCGGGGGTGGCGACCCACACGGCATCGAGGCCCTTGTGCTTGTCGAACAGCTCGCGGTAGTCGGTGTAGACCCTGAGCTCGGGGAACTGCTTCTTCGCGCGGTCCAGGTTCTTGCCGGCCCGCTTGTGGTCCACATCGGCCACGGCCACGAGGTGCTCCCCGCGAGCGGCCCCCATCCCCGCTCCGCCCTGGCCGCCGGCGCCCACCACCGCCAGCTTCAGCTTCTCCTTGCCCTGCGCCCGCACCACGGCCGGCGCACCCAACACCCCGGCCGTCACCAGCGCCGATGTCCGCAGGAACTCCCGCCGGCTCCTCCGTCGTGCCATCGCTTCCACTCCGCCTCAGCCCAGGGAACCAGGGCAGCCCCGTCGGCTGCCGCCAGACCATTCATTCTAGCCCCCCGTCCCCGCGAGCGCAAATCCAGGGCAATGCCGATGCCGTCAAGAGAAGCAGGTAGCCTCCTGCCCCCGCGGCCTCATCTTTGCCCACAAGTGTGCGCTGTGCTCGCGGCCGGCGGAGCTTAACCCCGCCAGGGGCGTCCGCACCGTAGCCCAGGGTGACCGAAGGGAACCCTGG
>CBFDBL010000501.1:0-5226 GCA_965603035.1 uncultured bacterium | reverse complement strand
CCACGGCTTCCTCGGCGACATGATGGACGACTACTACACCCACCGCCGCCACGGCTACAACTACATGCGCCGCGGCCGCGAGACCATCGACCCCAAGGGCCACGCCACCGACCTGTTCACCGACTGGGCCTGCGAATGGCTCAAGGCCCAGAGCGCCGACAAGCCTTTCTTCCTCTACCTGGCCTACAACGCGCCCCACACCCCCATCCAGCCGCCCGACGACTGGCTCGCGAAGGTCCATGCCCGCGAGGGCGGCATCGACCCCAGGCGCGCGAAGCTCGTCGCGCTCATCGAGCACATGGACGACGGCATCGGCCGCGTGCTCCAGTGCCTCGACGACACGGGCCTCGCCGCCGACACCCTCGTGGTCTTCTGGAGCGACAACGGCGGCCAGCTCGGCATCGGCGCCGACAACGACGGCACCCGCGACGGCAAGGGCACGCTCTACGAGGGCGGCATCCGCGTGCCCGCCGCCATCCGCTGGCCAGGGAAGGTCGAGGCCGGGCAGGAATCGGATCGGGTGGTGCTGACGATGGACGTCGTGCCGACCCTCTGCGAGGCGGCGGGCGCGGGCATCGAGCACGCGATCGACGGGGTGAGCTTCCTGCCGTTCCTGCGCGGCGAGCCGCAGCCCGAGCCCGTGCGCGACCTCTTCTGGGGCCGTCGCGAGGGCGGCAAGCATTTCAAGGGCGGCACCATCGAGGGGATGCGGCGCGGCGACTGGAAGCTGCTGCGCGCGCGGCCCGGCGGCCCCCTCGAGCTCTACAACCTCGCCGCCGACCCGCTCGAGAAGACCGACCTCGCCGCGACCGAGCCCGACAAGGCCAAGGAGCTGACCGCCGCCCTCGAGGCGCAGCTCGCACGCTACGCACAGATCCCCTGGCAGCCGCCCAGGGAATGACGCCGAGGCACGTCCGGCCACATGCTCCGCGCCAAGGCACAAGCCGCTGCTCTCGCCCTCGCCCTGCTGGCACCCGCCGGCCGCGCGGCCCAGCCGCTGGGCCGCTGGGAGAAGCTCCCGCTGCCCGGCAAGGCGTCCAGCACGCTCTACGACCTGGCCGTCGCGCAGGACGGCACGCTGTGGATCGTGGCGAGCGGCTACCTGTATCGCTGGGACGGTGAGCGGTTCGTCGCGCCGAGCACGGGCAGGCTCGCGCTGTCGTCCTACTACCTGTCTCGCCTGTTCGGCGGGGGCGACCGCCCGCTCTACGCAAGCAGCCGCGGCAGCGCGAAGAGGGAGGGTAGGCTCCACCGCCTGGCCGACGGCGGCGCGGAGCTGGTGACGACCTTCCGCTACGCCACGAGCAGCCAGCGGCCGAGCCTGCACGCCGCGAGGTCGGGCGCCGTGGTGAACTGGGGCAGCGACTTCGTGGCCGTCTACAGCGGCGGGCAGTGGCAGCGCACCGACGCGCGGCTGGGCCGCCGCTGCATCGTCGTCGAGCAGGGCGACGCCGTCCATCTCTTCTACCAGGGCACGCTCTATACGTACGACGGGAAGCTCTCGGAGCGGAGCATGGTGAGCGCGCTGGTGGCCGAGCAGGGCTCGGCCCTGGGGGCGCGGCTCGGCGACCGCACGCTGCTGACGGCGACGCCAGGGGACGAAGGCATCCGGCTCTACGCCCTGCCGTCGCTGCGTCCCGACCTTGCGGCGGCGAGCCGCGCGGCCGTCGATGCGCTCGCGGTGTGCGACGTGCTCGGCGCGCGCGACGGCTCGGTCTACCTGTGCGTGGACGAGCCCGACGACGGCCCCCGCATCCTCCACCGCGTCCGGCCCGACGGCCGGGTCGAGCGGCTCGACGCGACCGTGGGCATCGAGTGGCCGACGGGCCGCACGTGGAGCTACCCGACGGCTCGCTGTGGCTCGGGCTGCCCTACTCGGGGGTGGTGCGGGTCGCGGGCGGCGCGCTGCGGCAGTTCACCTGGCGCGACGGGCTCGGCTGCGCGGCGCGGTGCCTGGCCGAGGGCGCGGAGGGTCGGATCTACGTCGGCGGGCGCCGCGCCCTCTACGTCTTCCACCCCGGCGAGCCGCCCGGGCCGCCGCCCGCCGACGTCGGCCTGTGGCAGATCCTCGACCTCGCCTCCTGCTACCCCATCCGCGACCGCGACGGCAACGTGTGGATGCTCCGCAAGGACCAGGCGGGCAAGCTCTCGCGGTGGGACGGCGAGGCCTGGCGCCACGTCGCCGTGCCCTTCGACACGAGCAAGGTGCGCCACGCCATGGCCGACGACCGCGGCCGCGTGCTGCTCGTCGCCGACGAGGGCGCCTACATCGTCGGGCCGGCGGGCGTCGAGCGGCACGAGGACTTCCGCGCGATGCTCCAGTGGGCCATCGTCGACGGCGCCACGCGGTTCGACACGGGGCCGTCGCTTCTCGGATGCGTCGTGCTCGACGGCGGCCGCATCTGGTACGGGGCCTACGGCAGCCGCAGGGTCCACTACTACGACGGCGCGACGTGGACGACCCAGCCGTTTCTCAACGACATCTACGGCATCCTCATGAGCGTCGAGCACGGCATGCTCTTCCGCGGCGAGGGCTCGCGCTTCTACACTCACAAGGATGGTTGGAGGCAGGCGCTGCGGGTGACCCGCAGCCGCTACTCGCGCTGGCTGCTCGGCCCCCACGGCTACCAGCCCTTCGAGCAGGCGCTGCTGGCGAAGCACCCGGGGCGCTACGCACCCGTCCAGATCGACGCCGACGGCGACTACCGGCTGCTCGTGCCGGGGGACGGGGACGACCTGGCGCGGGGCAGCCAGCTCTCGTCGAGCGTGCGCGCGGCGACGCCGGGCTATCACGGCGGGCACTGGAGCGCCCACGTGCGGGGCGGCTCGTCGCTGCGCCGCCTCTTCGCCGGCCGCTCGCTGACCTGCGATCTCAGCGACTCGCCCATCGCCGGCTGGGACTACACGATCCGCCAGGTGATCGAGGACCGCGGCCACAACCTGTGGCTCTGCCCCGGCCCCCACGGCGACGCGCGGCACGTCGCCCTGAAGCGGCTCAGCGGCTTCCGGCTCAAAGTCGGCCCCGTGCCTGGCGAGGTGGTCCGCACGACGGCGGTCGCGGCCGAGCCCGTGCTGCCCGGCCTCGACGCCGACGCCATGCGGCTCTTCTGGCGCATCGGGGGCGGCCCGTGGCGCTACGGCTCTGGGGGTGGCGCCGCCACCATCCGCTTCCCGACGACGGGCGACTACACCATCGAGCTGCTCGGCATGGACCGCCTGGGCGGCACGACGGCCACGCACGAGCGGGTCCGCGTCCATGCCCGCGTGCCGCTGCCCGAGACGACGCTGACGGGCAAGGGGCCTTTCAAGGCGCGCGACGTCCTGTGGGAGCCGCCCGTCGCGATGACGCCGTCGGAGCGGGGCGCCACGCCGTACCTGGTCTATCGGATCGACGGCGGGACGTGGCGGCTGGCGCGCTCGCGGCGGCACGTGCTGTTCGGCCGGCTGAGCGCGGGCACGCACCGCGTCGAGCTGGCGGCCCGCGAGCAGGGCCGCTACCGCGACGCCACGCCCCTGAGCCTCAGCGTCGTGTACGCGCCGAACCCCGAGCACATTGTGGCGAGCCGCCTGAAGCTGCTGACGAGCTCGAGTGCGAAGGTCGTCGCCCGCGCGCAGAGCGACATCGTGCTGGCCGGCCCGATGGTCGCCAGCGCCGTCGAGCGCCATCTCGCCGCGGCCAAGGACCAGCCGGAGCTGGCGGCCCGACTCCAGGCACTGCTGACCCGCCTCCGCGCCCCCGCGGCCAAGCCATAGCCCCAAGGAGACCGCCATGCGAGCACTGCTGCCGTCGCTCCTCCTCCTGCTGCTCGCCCCAGGGCTCGCCGCTGCCGGCGGGCGGGGCGAGCCGTGGACGCGTCACGCCATCGACCGCTCGTCGCGCGGCGCCGACGGCACCCGCCTGGCCGACGTGAACGGCGACGGCCTGCCCGACGTGGTCACCGGCTGGGAGCAGGGCGGCGTGACCCGCGCCTACCTGAACCCCGGGCCGGCCAAGGCGAGGGACACGTGGCCCGCCGTGACCGTCGGCAGGGCGCCCAACGTCGAGGACGCCGTGTTCGCCGACCTCGACGCCGACGGGGCCATCGACGTGGTGAGCTGCTGCGAAGGCAGGACCCGCGCCGTCCTCGTCCACTGGGCACCGAAGGACACGACGAAGTACCTCGATGCCAACGCCTGGAAGAGCGAGGCCGTCCCCGCCACCCAGGGCAAGCAGATGTGGATGTTCGCCCTGCCCATGCAGCTCGACGGCCAGCACGGCATCGACCTCGTCGTGGCGTCGAAGGGCGGGAACGCCACGATCGGCTGGCTCCAGGCCCCCGCCGACGCCCGCGACCTCGCCGCCTGGACGTGGCACCCGCTCTGCAAGGCCGGCTGGGTCATGTCGCTCATCGCGGCCGACCTCGACGGCGACGGCGACCTCGACGTGCTGGCCTCGGACCGCAAGGGCAAGAGCCGCGGCTGCCTGTGGCTCGAGAACCCAGGCCACGGGCCCAAGCAGGCCGAGCCCTGGCCCGAGCATCGTATCGGCGACGGCAAGCGCGAGATCATGTTCCTCCACTACGCCGACCTCGACGGCGACGGGCGCCGCGACGTGCTCGGCGCCGTCAAGGGCGGCCCCCTCGTCGTCCATCGCAGGACGGCCGCGAAGCCCGTCGGCTGGCAGACCCGCACCATCGCTCTCCCGCCCAACACCGGCTCGGGCAAGGGCATCGCCGTCGGCGACGTGGATGGCGATGGCAAGCTCGACGTCGTCTTCTCGTGCGAGCACGCGAGGGACGGCAAGTCGGGCGTGCTCTGGCTGTCGTACCGCGAGAGCGTCGGCGACACGGCCTGGGACGCCCACGAGATCAGCGGACCCGAGGGCGTCAAGTTCGACATGGTCAAGCTGCTCGACCTCGACGGCGACGGCGACCTCGACGTGCTGACCTGCGAGGAGAGCGCCAACCTCGGCGTCATCTGGTACGAGAACCCCACCCGCGATTGACCTCTGCATAGGCAATGCAAGGCACGGGTGGCGCCAGGCCTTGCCGGCCAGGCGCGCGCACGTTGTTGGAAGCGGCCACTGTGGGCTGCGAATCCCGGCGCCCGGAAGCTCACTGACGGCGTAGCCGTTTCGCGAGGTGACGGTTTCGCCGGGCCCTGCCGAGGCTGGTGAAGGGGGGCTGTCACGTCCTCCTGTGCCCGTCCGGGCCGCGGCTCCGCTCGCCCCTGGCTCCCGTCGCCTTC
>CBFDBL010000500.1:0-5230 GCA_965603035.1 uncultured bacterium | reverse complement strand
CTGACTGCGGCCCGTGCCTCGACGGGCGCGTCAGGCGTCGTCGAGGAGCTTCTCGATGAGTCGCGCGACGCCGTCGTCGGCGTTGGAGGCGGTGACGAGGTCGGCGGCGGCCTTCACGGCGTAGTCGGCGTTGCCCATGGCGACGCCGAGGCCGGCGCCGCGGAGCATGGAGACGTCGTTCTCGTCGTCGCCGATGGCGGCGATCTGCTCGGTGGGGATGGAGCGGGAGGCGGCGAGTGCCTGGACGGCTGCCCACTTCGAGGCGCGGGCGCTCTGGAACTCGAGGAAGTGGCCGATGTAGTGTGGCGAGCTGAGCAGGTGGCAGGTCACGCCGTGGTCGAGCGGGTGGCCGAGCCGTGCCTTGAAGTCGCGGAGTGCGTCGAGCTCGGCAAAGGTGCACACCTGGACGACGTCGGCGCCGAGGTCGGCCCGCAGCGAGGGCACCTCGGCGTAGTAGCCGGCGTTCTTGGCGAAGTAGTCGTCGTGGTAGAGGGTGAGGGGGGCGGCGCGCTCGACGAGGAAGTCGCGGCCCTGCTCGTAGGTGTCGGTGTAGACGAGCGGGGTGAAGCCCTCGGCGTCGAGCGCGTCGAGCAGGCCGTCGAGCTCGCGGCGCGTCAGCGGCGTGCAGGCGAGGGTGCGGTGGCTCAGCGCCTCCTTGACCAGGGCGCCGCTGTGGCACACGAGCGGCAGGTCGAGCCCAGCGTCGGCCGCCACGGGCATGGCCGTGCGGTAGCGCCGCCCGGTGCACAGCAGCACGCCCACGCCCGCCGCGAAGGCCCGGCGCAGGGCGGCGCGCACGGCGGGGCGGAGCTGCGACGCCGGGTCGAGCAGCGTGCCGTCGATGTCGATCGCGATGAGGCGGTAGCGCGACATGGTTCCGCGGTGGGTCAGGCGCCCTTGGGAGACTCTCCGAGGCTCTGGAGGTGGAGCCGCAGGATGTCGAGCGCGGCCTTGGCCGAGCGGTCCTTGATGACGGAGCGGTCGCCGACGAACTTGAGCCGCTCGACGCGGGTGCCGCCCTCGGTGGCGAGGCCGCAGTAGACGAGGCCGACGGGCTTCTCCGCACTGCCGCCGGTCGGTCCGGCGATGCCGGTGGTCGCGAGGCCGACGTCGGCGCCGGCGCGGCGGCGGACGCCCTCGGCCATGGCTGCGGCGACCTGCTCGCTCACCGCGCCCACCGCCTCGATCGTTTCGGGCGCCACGCCCAGCAGCTCGACCTTCGCCGCGTTGCTGTAGGTCACGAGGTCCTCGAGCAGCACGCGCGAGATGCCGGGCACCTCGGTGAGGTAGTGGCCGATGAGGCCGCCCGTGCACGACTCCGCGACGGCGAGTGTCTGGCCGCGCCGCTCGAGCAGCGATGCGACGACGCCGTGGAGGGTGGCGTCGCCCTCGCCGAAGAGCACGTCGCCGAGCAGGCGGCGGCATTCCTCGCGGGCGGGTCGGATGCGCTCGGCGGCCTCGGCCTGGGTGTCGGCGGTGGCGGTGAACTTCACGCTGATCACGCCGCCGCTCACCAGCAGGCCGACCAGGGGGTTGGCCGTGCGGCCCATGAGGTGACGGATGGCCTGGTTGACGGTGCTCTCGGGCATGCCGTAGAGGCGGAGGCGCTCGACGCGGACGACTCGGCGCTCGACGGGCATGGCCTCGATGAAGGGCCGGAGGTGGTCGGCGAACATGGCCTTCATCTCGCGGGGGACGCCGGGCAGGACGGCGACGCAGGTGTCGTCGCAGCAGGTGATGAAGCCGGGTGCGGTGCCCTGGGAGTTGGGCAGGACGGTCGCGCCCTCGGGCATCATGGCCTGGATGCGGTTGCGCGGCGGCATCTGGCGGCCGTAGCGGTAGAAGCGCTGCTCGATGTGGTCGAGCGAGGCGTCGTCGAGGATGAGGCCGACGTCGGCGGCGCGGGCGACGCCGTGGCGGGTCAGGTCGTCCTCGGTCGGGCCGAGCCCGCCGCTGACGACGATGAGGCTGCACTCGGGCGCGTTGCGGCGGACGGCCCCCTCGATCTCCGTCTCGACGTCGCGCACGGCCTCGTGGCGCAGGACCTCGACGCCCAGCTCGCCGAGCTGCTCGGCCAGCCACGCCGCATTGCTGTCCACGATCTGGCCCGCGACTACCTCGTCGCCGACCGAGAGAATCACCGCCTTCATCGAGAGCCTCTCAGAAGAGGATTGGCCACAGAGGCACAGAGAGCACAGAGCGGAGAAGACAGGAGAAGAGAACGCTCAACGTCCCGATGCGCGTCTCTGCTCCTCCGTTGGACGTTGGACGTTTCTTCCCTCTTCCCCTCTTCTCTGCGTGCTCTGTGTCTCTGTGGCTAATCCCTCTTCTCTTTCCCTCGTCCCAGCTTGGCCCGGAGCTTCCCCAGGCCGTGCTCGCGGAGCCAGCCCCACGTGCTGCGTGCCTCCTCAATGCGCAGGAGGAAGATCATCCCGACGAACACGACGAGCGCGAGGGCCGAGGGCACGCCGACGTGCACGAGCTTGAGTGCCTCGTAGCCCAGCGACAGCCCCCGAACCCGGGGCCCCCTCGGCTCGCGGACGAACGCCACGTTGTCGAGCCAGACGTCCGCCCCCGCGGGCGCCTCGGACCGCAGCGCAACGACCGCCGCGCGGTCCAGCGGCCCGGGGCCCTCGAAGGCCGACAGGGGCACCCTGTAGCTCTTCCGCTTCTCGGTCCGCGTCAGGGCCACGGTGGACCGCCACTCGCGCGGTCGCACGGGGAACTGTGCGGGAGGCTCAATTCCGGAGGCCCGCGGCATGGTGTTCGCGAGCGCCAGGGTCAGCGTGCAATCGCGGTCGGCGCGTGCCTTGAACGTCAGGGCATCGAGGTCATCGAGGCCGTGGAGCCGGAGGCTCCGCCATGCCGACCGCTGCTCGCCTCGTGTCGGGAAGTGGAGGGCGAGCTCGGGTCGGTCGGCGCGCTCCTTCGTGTCGGCCACGCTTACCCCGTCCGACGGGTCACCGAGATGCCAGGACTCGGCAGCCGCCTCGAAACTGTCCACGCGCTCGCCGAAGACGGGCCCCCCGGGGGTGTAAGCCACCTTCGGCAGGACCACGCGGTGAAGCGCCAGGTTGTCGACGATCAGCGTGGTCTGCTCCTGGGCCACACGCGCCACGGCTGTCGTATCGCGGATCCACAGCCCCACGACCTCGCCCACCGCATCACCGACGCCGAGCGCCTCGAAGCCAGCCCACACCTGCGTCGTGTGGCCACCCCCGACCCGCTGAGGCTCCAGGCGGAACGACACGCGCTCGCGCGTCACAAGCTCGATGGTCAGCTCCACGTCGCTCGCGCACGAGACATAGAAGGAAAGGAAGTTGGCCTTCGTGAGATCCAACGAGGACAGGTCGCGCCGCAGCCCCGCCGCCCGACGCGGCGAGCGGCGGTAGCGGGCCAGCAGCGCGTTCTCGCCACCGACGACGTCCGTCGTGCCGAAGGCCTCCTTCAGCAGCGCCGCGTCCTTCTCGTCGGTCTTCGACACGATGCGGAAGTCGTCGACGTTCTCGCTCCCCCACCCCCGGGGCTCGACGTTGAAGGTGTCGAGCATCACCTCCCGGCGGCGGTAGGGGTCGAGGGGGAGAAGCCTCTGGAGCGGCTGGTAGGTGAAGTGGCTGGCGAGGACGACCCCCAGAGTGACCGTGAGGGCCTTGGCGAGGAAGATGATCGAGGGGCGCCACGGCAGGATCTGGACGTGGTAGCGCATCACGGCGAGGAGGATGATGTTCTTGACGGCGCGGGCGGCGACGTAGACGAGGGCGACGACGGCGAAGTAGCCGAACCCCAGCCACTGGACCCCGACGATCAGGAACAGGATGTGGAAGCCCGTGCCCACGAACCCGATGAGGGTGGGGGTCCACATGCGCTGCATGGCGAAGAAGCTCTGCTGGATGGGGTTCTCGATGGCGAAGAAGGGCAGCGACAGGATGTAGAGGCCGAGGGCGTCGCCGGCGTGGACGAGGTGGTAGTCGCTCCAGCTCCCGCGGTCCAACAGCAACTTGATGACCGGCACCCGCAGCACGACGACCAGGGCGGCGAGGGGCACGAAGAAGAGCACGATGCTGCGGATGGTGTGGGTCATGACGTCGCCGAACTCGGTCCACTTCTTGCCCGTGGCGAGCTCGCACAGGTGGGGCAGGATGGCGATGCTGAGCGCCATGATGACCAGCGTGTTCGGCATGTCGCCGATCTTGCGGGCGTACTCGAGGTCGGAGAACACACCCGTCCCGGTCCACGAGGCGACCCGCGAGGTCAGCACGTCGCGGTACTTGGCGAACAGGATGCCCAGGAGCAGCGGCACGATGAGCGCGGCGAACTTCGCCATCGGCTCCGGCCGCCCTCGCGCCCGCCACCAGAGCTGGAGCAGGTAGATCGTCACCACGCCGGTCAGCACGCCGAGTTGGGCCGCCTGCATCCCCCGCTCCGAGAGCGACGAGCCCGTGCGCTGGATCACCCACAGGCCGCCCCCGAGCGCCAGGACGTGCGGCGCCAGGATCGCCAGCTCGACGAGCACCCGTCGCATCGGGAAGCCAGGGAGGCCGGGCCGGTAGCGGTGGAGCCTGGACCGCAGACCGATCACGTGGGTGACCAGCGTCGCGCCCGCCCCGAGCAGGAACGCCACGGCGATGGCGTCGAGCATCCGCGTGAGCGCCAGCCCCGTGAGCGAGGCGACGAAGAACACGCCCGCCCACAGCAGCTTCTGCACGGCGTCGCCCGCCGCGGCGTAGCCAAACACGTTGTAGGAGTTGAGCAGCGCGTAGGTGACCGTGGCGAGGCAGATGGCGAAGACGCCAGGGAACATGAACCGCATGAGGCGGGTCGTCAACTCGGCCTGGCGCTCGTTGAAGCCCGGCGCGATGAGGCGCGTGATCCCAGGGGCGAAGGCCATCCCGCCCACGAGCGTCAGCGCCAGCAGCACGATCGTCAGGTTCAGCACCGTGTTGCCGAACCGCCACGCCGCCTCCTCGCCCTCCTGGGCGAGCTGCTCCTTGAAGATCGGCACCACCACCGGGATGAAGAGCTTCAGGCACATCGTCTGGAGCAGGAACACGACGTTCTTGCTCACGCACAGGTAGGCGTCGGACTCGGCGCCGGCCTTGAACACCGAGCCGACGAGCACGGTGATGATGAAGCCGCCCATCTTCCAGAAGGCGTGGAAGAAGATGATGACGCACATGGCGCGGACGATGCGGTGGCCGATGCTGGGCTGTGGCTTGGCCGCGGCGTCGCT
>CBFDBL010000499.1:0-5230 GCA_965603035.1 uncultured bacterium | reverse complement strand
CGGGGCAGGGTGTCGGGCGGCGGCGGCGCCGAGTCCACGAGGCGGATGGCGCGAGCCACGGCGAGCGCCCGGACGGCGGCCGCGCGGCCCGGGTCGCGCGGCAACTGGCCGCGCACGATCGCATTGAGCTTATAGCGGGCGGCCAGGTCGAGGACGCGCCCGACGGCGTCGAGGTCGCCAGGCAGCGCGCGGTCGGCCGGGAGCGCGCGCACGGGGTGGCTCGGCCAGTCCTGGATCCACAGGCAGGGCACGGTGGGCGGACGGCTCTTGCGGAACAGAGAGCCCTTGCGCGGCGGGCGCACGAGCTGGAGGAAGGTCTGCGCCGCGTGGGTGGAGCCCGCGTCGTCGGCGCCGTGGAGCACCGCCTCGACGGCGTCCACGCGGATGAAGTAGCCGCCCCGGCGCATGGCGTCGGTGAACGTCAGGCCCTTCACGCCGATGGTGCGCGCCGGCCGCCGCTTCAGGCGCGGCTCGACCACCCAGATGGGCCGGGTGACCCCGTGGCGGCCCTGCTCGGTGATGCGGACGATGGGCGCGTCGAGGCCGAACCGCGCGCGCAGCCCGAGCTGGACGGCCCGCGCCGCGCGCCGCGTCCCCCGCGTCGCCCGCTCCGACACCAGCACGATGCAGAAGCGGTCCACGGCGAACTCCCACCCCTCGCCGACCACCTTCCTCGGCTCCGGGATCACGTCCACCCGCAGCGGCGGACCAGCGGCCGGCGCGGCCTCGGCCGCGGCGGCGGCCGTCGCCAGCGCGGCGAGCCACGCGACGGCGGCGCACAGGCACGGGGAGCGGGGCGGGCTGTGCATGGTCGTCTACTCGCTGTCAGGGGGCACGGGTTTCTCGCCTTGCGGCTGCTCCGCGGGGATGCCGTCGGCGGCGTTGAAGCCGTCGATGTCGAAGTGCGCGGGGTAGAGCGGGTCGAGCGGCTGGGGGCGCGTGTCGTCGTAGAGGGCGAAGTGGTGGACCACGCAGTGATCCTGGTGCAGACGCAGGATGGAGCCGTGCGTGTCGGCCAGCCAGCACAGGCGGTTGTTGGAGCCGAGGAGGAACTCGCGGCCGTCCTTCGCCACGAGCACGATCTGGCGCACCACGGGGTCGCGGCGCCACCGCGCGATCAGCCGGTAGCGGCGGCCCGTGTCGAACACCGGCCTGCCTCTCTTCCCCGGCGGCGGGCAACTGGCCGCGATGCGGCCCCCGACCGTGAAACCCCTGGAATCCAGGAGGAACCGACGGCGGCGGCTGCTCACCAGGTCGAAGCCAGGGCCCCGCGTGGTGAGCTCGATGTGGATCTCGCCGCGCTCGGGCACGAGGGGCCGCGCGTCGCCGCGCTCGCGGGTGATCAGGTTCACGGCGTGCCGGGGCTTGGCCCCCGGCTCCGGCCGCCACTCGAGGAGGAGGCGGCGAGCGGGCGGTGGCGGGCCGGTGCGGAGCGCGATGTCGCCGAGTGCCTCGGCCGACGAGAAGCGGTTGCCGTAGGGGTCGGTGAGCGCGACGTCGATGTGGTAGGTGCTGGCGGGCTCGAGGACGGGCAGGAGAACGGTGGGCCGGCGCGAGAAGCGCCAGTCGGCGGCCCTGTGCTTGCGGTCGGGCTGGCGCCAGTAGGCGACGGCGATGTCGGTCATCTCGGGGTTGTCGGGCGCGCCGTCGAGGGTGGGGCGGATGCGCGCCCAGTAGCGGCCGTCGGCCTGGCCGAGCTCGATGGCGACGTCGTCGCGCGAGGCGACGCGCGGGGCCTCGTCGTCGGGCTCGGTGTGGCGCAGCTCGGGCCGGTAGAGCGGGTCGCCGACGTGGCTCTGGAGCCAGTCGAGGTAGACCTTCGAGATGAGGAAGCACTCGCCGAGGGTGTAGCCGCGCAGGAGGTGGTGGAAGAAGACCTGGTCGTCCGGCCAGGTGCCGGACGTGTCGTGGGAGCCGTGGGCGCTGAGCGCGCAGGCCGTGACGCCGGCGTCGAGCATGCGCTCGGGGTAGAGGCTGTTGCCGTCGTAGAGCTGGGAGACCCGGCGGCGGAAGTACCAGCCGAGGCCGGAGCGGACGGCGTAGCCGACCGAGCCCGGGTAGAAGCCGCGCCAGTAGGGCACGGGCGGCTTCGCGGGGTCGGCGGCGCAGACTTTGCTGTAGCCGAGGTCGCCGAAGTAGAAGAGCACGCGGCCCCGCTCGTGGGGCTGGGGCCGCTCGGGCGGGCCGTCGCGGAACTCGAAGAAGCGCAGCTCCTCGGCCGCCTGCGGCGCCGACTTGTAGGTGCCGTGCCAGAACCAGCCGAGGAACGGCGTCAGGTAGCGCTCGCCGTACCGCGCGCCGTCCACCTGCGCCTTGGCCAGCTCGGGGTGCCGGCCGTCGAGCCGCGTCGCGATGTAGAGCGTGCGGTCGCCGAGTGCCCGCCGCAGGGCCGCCGTGAAATGCGGGATCCGCTTCGCATCGTAGTCGTAGGACTTGTAGAGGCGGTTGCGCGCGAGCCCGGCGTACTTGCGCCCCTGGTGGGCCATGGGGTGGCGGAACGGGTTGGCGCCCGCCAGCGTCAGGCGCAGGCGGCTGGCGATCCGCGCCGCCGACACCGCGTCCGCCCCCAACGGCAGCACGGTGAGCTGGTGGTAGCGCGCCACGTTGTGGTAGAGGAGCTGGAGGCGGGCCTCCAGCGCCGAGCCGGCATCGCCCCAGCCGCAGCGCCCCCTCACGCCACGGGCGATCCCGTAGAGCGACTCGACCTGCTTCGGCAGGCCGTAGCAGATCGCGAAGTAGAGGATGTGGTCGCGCAGCAGCGTGCCGTCGGGCAGGGCGTTCGCGGGGTCCTCGAGAAACTGCTTGATCGGCTGCTCGACGTCGGCCAGGTAGTTGGCGTCGTCGCGGATGCCGTCGGGGCCCGTCACGTCGCGCTCGAAGTCGTCGGGCCACGCGAAGCGCGCCTTGTAGCCGCGCAGCGCCTTGCCGTCCTTGTTCCTGGCCTCCACCCAGGCGGTGAAGCCGTCGGGGAAGGCCTTGCGGTCGGCGAAGCCCCAGCCGCGGAGGCCGCCGAAGGTCGTGGCGCGGATGCTGTAGCCCGGCTTGGGCCCGCCGTCGCCGTAGACGACGACGGCGTCGGCCTCGTCGTCGGTCGGGCTCGCGCGGATCGTCAGCGACGCGGGGTCGAGGGCCTCGAATTGGTGGGAGTAGAAGTAGACGACGAACGTGCCGCTGAAGGGCGGGTCGCGCGGCTGCGAGCCGTCCTTGCGGTGGCGGATGCCCAGCGGGTTGTCCTGGCTGTCCTCGGGCAGCCGCATCTGGTCGAGCCGCTTCGCCTTCGGGTCCGCGCAGCGGAGCCCGAGCAGGCAGGGCTTCTTGCCCGTCTTGGGGTCGGTGCGCTGGGCCACGTAGTAGCGGGCCACCTCGAGCGAATCCTGGCCCGGCTCGGTGCCGTCGAGATCCTCGGTCCAGTCGGCGTTGTAGAGCACGACCACCTGGTCGGGCGTGGCGCCCCACGCCAGCGCGACGGCGGCCCATAGCACAACAGCGATTCGCATGCGCGCCTCGCGCTCAACCAGGGGAAGGCGGACTCCGACAGCGCACCCGATGATGATAGCGGCGGCGGAGAGGGGAGTCAACGCCGCGCGCCGAGCAGCGCTTGCGCGAGCCGCCGACTTCGGGCATCCTGGGGGCGACCGCCATCGCTTCAGGATGCCTCCGATGCGACTTCAGCCTTGTCGCTGGTCCCTGGCGCTCCTCGTGATGGCCTGCGCGTGTCGCGCGCCGCAGCCCACGTGGCGGAACCTGGGGCCGGGCGGCGGCGGCTGGATCCAGTCGATCTGCGCCAGCCCCCACGACCCCGCCGAGCTGTTCATCGCCACCGTGCCCTGAAGGAGACAGCCATGGCCCTCCTGGACAGCAGCCTGTTGCTCGGCGCGCTCGTGCTCGTCGTCGCCGCGGCGAGCGCCCAGGGCGCGGACGAGTTGGTGCGCAACGGCGACCTCGCGAAGGCGGGGGAGGGCGGCCTCCCGGCCGACTGGACGCCTTGGCAGCCCGTGTGGAAGCAGGCCAGCGTCCGGCTCCGGCGGGAGCCTGGAGGCCTGCGCGTGGACGCCCCCAGCCGTCCGTATGCCGTCGGCGGCGTGACGCAGGACCTCCGTGGCATCGTGGCGGGCCAGGCCTACGCGATCGAGGCGCGCTGCGAGCTGCGCGACGTCGCCTCGCCGCTGCGCTCGGCGCTCGTCCGCCTCGGGTGGCTCAAGGGCAAGCGGCCCCTCCACCCCGCCGGCCGCCTGATCCGCGGGCCGGTGCTCGACGGGGCGACGGCCACGTTCCGCGACGTCCTGGTCGCGCCGAAGGAGGCCGACGGCGCGCGGCTCTCGCTCGAGGTCAGGTGGCCGGGCGGCGGCTCCGTGCTCTGGAAGCGCGTCGGCGTGCGGCCCACCGACCCGCCGAAGCCGCGGAAGGTCAAGCTCGGCGCCGTCTACCTCGTGCCCAGGCGGAGCACGCCCGAGAAGAACCTCGACCTGTGGTGCGAGCAGATCGACGCCGCAGGCCGCCTGGCGCTCGACGCCGTCTGCCTCGGCGAGGCCATCACCCTGGTCGGCACGGGCAGGACCGTCGCCGAGACCGCCGAGCCCATCCCCGGCCCCGCGACCCGACGGCTCGGCGAGGCCGCACGTCGCAACCGCCTCTACGTCGTCGCCGGCCTCAACGAGAAGGACGGCGACGCGTGCTACAACACCGCCGTCCTGCTCGACCGCCAGGGCAAGCTCGTCTTCACCTACCGCAAGGTGCACCTGCCCCGCGAGGAATGGAAGCAGGGCATCACCCCCGGCACCACCTATCCCGTCTACAAGGCCGACTTCGGCGTCGTCGCGATCCAGATCTGCTACGACTGGTTCTTCCCCGAGACGGCCAGCGGCTTCGCGCTCGCCGGCGCCGAAGTGCTCTTCGCGCCCACCTGGGGCAACACCCGGCCCGACAGCGACGGGCGGGTGGACGGCGAGAGCACCTTCCGCGTCCGCGCCCGCGACAACGGCCTCGTCATCGTGCCCTCGGTCTACAGCGGCAACAGCCTCATCATCGACCCCCTCGGCCGCCTCCTCGCGTCCTGCGGAGGGAAGACGGGCATCGCCTGGGCGGAGGTCGATCTCGCGGCCCGCGAGCGGCTCGACTTCGTCGGCCTCTGGCGCGCCATCGGCCCCCGCGACCGCATGCCCGCCACCTACGCCCCCCTGCTCGCCGATCCGCCTGCACCCCCGCAGCCGAAGCCATAGGAGTGACCATC
>CBFDBL010000498.1:0-5236 GCA_965603035.1 uncultured bacterium | reverse complement strand
GCTGTCGCCCCCGCTGCGGTGCCGCGTGTGGGACCTGGGCGCGGACGAGGAGGCGACGGCTCAGTTCGCCGACGGCCTGCTGGCGATCGACCCTGGGGAGCCGCTGCCACCGGGCGGGTCGCGGAGCTACCTGGTCTACTTCGGCGAGGGGGCGGCGGTCGAGGCGGAGTCGTCGCTGCGTGCGGATGCGCGTGGCCGCGTGACGACGCCGGCCTACGTGGCGCAGATCGCCTGCGACCAGGGGGGCGTGCTGAAGTCGCTGCGGCTCAAGGACCAGGGCCGCGAGGTCGAGATGCTCGCCGACGACGGCGCGGCCTGGTGGTTCAACCGCAACCCGCGCATCAGCCAGGCCCGGCTCGGTACCGTCAGCCCCCGGATCGCGGCGGAAGGGCCCCTGTTCGTCACCGTCCGCATCACCCACAGAGGCATCCTGGGCAAGCGCAACTCGATGACGACCGACTACCGCTTCTTCCGCGACTGCATCGACGTCGACCACCACTACGAGCGGCGCGAGCCGGCCCGACTCGACTGGCTGAAGCTCCCCCTCACCCTCCGGCCCACCGGCTCGGCGCCCGCCGTCCACAGCAGCGGCACCCACGCCACACGCCCCTGCCTGACACGCGGCCGCGCGAACCGACTCCTCGCCGACCCCGCCTGGCACCACGTCAGCTACGGCGGGCAGGATGGCTTCGGCATGGGCGTCGTCGCGCGCCAGGTCCACGGCGGCCTGTGGTTCCTCGACTCCGTCGGGCCGCGCGAGCACGAGTCGGTCTATGCCGAGCCCTTCGAGCAGGACCGGGCGGTGGACATCAGCGAGGACTTCGACGTGCGGCTGACCTACGTGCCCCACGCGGCGGGCGCGGAGGGCTGGCGGCATACGGTGCGCTTCCTGCCCGGGCTCACGCGCGCCGAGGTCGGCGAGCTCCAGGCCAAGGGCGAGCGGCAGCTCGACATCGACAACGACGGCCTCGGCGACATCGAGGAGGCCCGGCGCGGCTCCAACCCCCGCTCGTCCGACACCGACCTCGACGGCCTCTCCGACCAGGACGACGGCGAGCCGCTCCAGGCGCGCCCCCGCGAGCCCACCCCCCTGCCCAGCTTCCAGCCCGCGCCGAGCGCCCGCGAGCAGACCGAGGCGAAGCTCGCCACCATCGGCGGCGTGCCCACCCTCGTCATCGCCGGCGAGCCCGTCGGCCCCATGGCCTTCTGCCAGGGCGCCATGACCGACGAGCAGATGACCGCCATGGCCGACGCCGGCTTCCAGCTCCACGTCCTGGCCGTGGGCGGCGTCGGCTGGGCCGACAAGCAGCTCGCCGTGCAGCAGCGGCTCGACCGCCAGGTCGAGGCCTTCCTCGACGCCGTGCCGGGCGCCTACCTCGTCCTGCGCTGCTACCTGTGCGCGCCGCCAGGCTTCGCGCGCAAGCACGCCGAGGAGGCCCTCACCTTCGAGGACGGCTCGCGGCAGCACTTCACCCGCTGGCACGCGGTGGGCGACCAGCCCGAGGCCGACCGCGGCTACCCCAGCTTCGCCTCCCAGGTCTGGCGCGAGGGCACGGCCAGCGCGCTCTACGACTACGTGAGCCACGTGCGCCAGGCCCGCTACGCCGACCGCGTCGTCGGCTACCTGCTCGACGGCGGCGACGCCCACGGCTGGGGCTACTGGGGCAGCTACGACCGCTCGGAGCACTGCCTCGACTTCAGCGAGCCCATGCTGCGCGACTTCCGCAGGACGCTCCAGCGCGACTACCAGGGCAGCGTGCCGGCGCTCCGAGCCGCCTGGGGCGACGGCCGCGCCGACTTCGCCACCGCCATGCCGCCCCCAGTCGCCCAGCGCCGCCGCGCCTCCTTCGGGTACTTCTGGGACCCCGCGACCAGCCGGCGGCTGCTCGACTACTACAAGGCACACACCCGCGCCCTCGAGCAGAGCATCGGCCTGTTCGCACGCACCGTCAAGCAGGCCTCCGACGGCAAGGCGCTCGTCGCCGTCGCCCACGGCTCGCTCCAGCGGCCCTGGCTGCTCGAGGACGGCCACGGCGCGCTCGAGGAGCTCCTGGCCGCCGAGCACTGCGACCTCTGGACAGCCGCGCCACAGCTCGACCGCCGAGGCCACGGTCAGCATGGAGCGATCCCCTCGCTCAACGCCTCGCTCAAGGCGCACGGCAAGCTCTGGCTCAGCGAGTCGGACATCCGCACCAGCGCCACCCCGCCCGCCCACGACAACCCCGCCCGCCACGGCCGCCCGCCCGACCTCGAGGCCTCGCTCGCCTGCCTCGAGCGCGAGTTCGGCCACCTGCTCTGCGAGGGCGCCACAGGCGCCTGGACACCGCGCGGCGAAGGCTGGTACACCCACCCCAGGATCGGCGCCCTCTTCCAGCGCATGCAGCTCGTCGGCCGCGCCGCGCGGGCCTTCGACCGACGCGCCGACACCGACGTCGCCGCCGTCGTGCACCTCGACAGCCTCTTCGCCATGCCCGACTCGCCCGTCGCCTCCGCGCTCCTCGACGGCTTCAGGACGCAGGAGCTGTGCCGCATCGGGACCCCCTGCGACTTCTGGGCGCTCGGCGACCTCCTCAAGCCCGACGCCGCGCGCTACAAGCTCTACATCCTCCTCAACCCCTTCGCGCTCGCCGCCGCCGAGCGCCAGCGGATCCGCGAGCGGCTCGCCCGCGGCGGCGCCACCCTCGTCTGGATGTACGCGCCTGGCCTCATCCAGCCCGACGCCCAGCCGCCGCTGTCGCTCGCCCACGCCAAGGCGCTCACGGGCATCGCGCTCGACAGCGAGACCGGTGCCGATCTGTCCCTCCAGATGAAGCTCACGCCCGAGGGCGCCCGGTACGCCGAGGGGTTCGAGGCCGACCGTGTGTTCGGCGACCTCGAGCGCCCGCGCTGGGCACGCGGCAAGGCCGTCGGCAGCTACACCCGCGAGACGCCCGAGCCGCGGCGCTGGCGCCAGCGCTTCGTCGCCGGCGAGCAGGGCGTCGAGCCGCTCGCGCGATTCGTCCAGGGCGACGGCATTGCCATCGCCCTGCGCCGCGACGCCAAGGCCACCCACATCTGGATCGGCTCCGTCACGGCCCCCGCCGACCTGCTCCGCGCCATCGCCAGGCGCGCAGGATGCCACCTCCACTACGACGGCGACGAGACCCTCTACGCCAGCCGCAGCTTCCTGTGCATCCACACCCACAACGGCGGCGGACGCATCTTCCGACTCCGGCGGCCCGCCGACGTCGTCAACGTCCTCACGGGGAAGCCGCTCGCCCACCACGCCACCGACTTCGTCGACGACATCCCGCCCTACCGCACGCGCCTCTACTTCCTCGGCGACGCCAAGGCCTGGGAGCAGGCCATGGCCCAGAGCGCCGCCTGGCTCGACACCTTCCGCACCGAGCACCGCCGCCGCCGAGCCGAGAGCAGCAACTAGCCCGCGTTTCTCACCACTTCAGCGTCGCCGCGATTTCGTGGGCCGGCCGACGCTGGAAGGGGCGTTTGGGTAGAGTCGAGAGGTGGCGCGGTGGTGTAGGTCGGGCCTATCCGTTTGCCGGTGCTGTCGCTAGCCGGTGCCTCACTAGCCCAACCATGGTCCGTTTCCACATCCCGCTCATCGAAGCGGACGTGCGGGTTTGCCGCATCCGGCTCTCGGAGAAGACCTCGTGCGGTCGCCCACGGACGGGTCGGCGGCCACGATGGTGAACGTGCCCGTCACGGCTTCGCGTGGGAGGCGCTCGGCAGTCACCCGTCGGTCTCCCGCGTTCCCGGCGCGAGCAGCTCGGAGAGGTGACAGACGCGGACGGGCAGGCCGCGGAGGCGGACGCCGTAGGCGAGCTGGATGATGCAGGCGGGGCAGGAGGTGGCGAGCACGTCGGCGCGGGTCCGCTCGAGGTTGTCCATCTTGCGGTCGAGCACCTGCCGGGACAGCTCGTAGTGCGAGAGTGCGTAGGAGCCGGCGCCGCCGCAACACCAGTCGGCCTCGGGCAGCTCGCGGAACTCGATGCCAGGCAGGGACGTGAGGATGTCGCGCGGCTCATCCTTGATGCCCTGGCCGCGGGAGGCGTGGCAGGGGTCGTGCCAGGTGACGACGAGGCTGCCGTCGCGCTCGGGCGGCGGGGGCTGGGCCTCGGCGAGCAGCTCGACGAGGTCGCGGACGCGCCCCGCCACCGCCACCGCCACGTCGTGCTGGGGATGGCCCTCGGGGAAGAGCTGGGGGTACTTCTTGAGGTAGGCGGCGCACGACGAGCAGTCGGTGACGACGAGGTCGAAGCCCTCGAGGAGCGGGAGGTTCCTGCCCGCAAGGAGTTGCGCCGCCTCGCGGTCGCCGTAGGTCTCGGCGGGCAGTCCGCAGCAGCAGTTGTCGAGCACGGTCACCGACCGGCCGATGCCGCGCAGGAGGGCGATGGAGGCGTGGGCGGCGCGGGGCGCCATGATGTCCATCCCGCAGCCGACGAAATAGCCGATGCGGAGCGCCTGGCCGTCGCCCTCGAGCTCGCGCGCCTCGCGTCCGTCGCGAAGCGCGCGCGTGGGGAACCGCTCGACGATGCCCTCGGCCCTCGGGAAGTCGGTGCCGAAGATGCGCAGGAGGCCGAGCGCCCTGGCCAGCTTCGACGCGCCGGTGCGCTTGCCGAGGGCGGCGGCGCGGGCCGCGAGGCGCAGGCGGCGCGGATGGGGCAGCAGGTGACGGAAGAGCAGGCGGTGGAGCTGGCTCCGCCCGACCCGCTCGAGGTACTCGGCGCGGGCCGCCAGCATCAGGTCGGCCGTCGCGATGGCGGGAAAGCAGTTGACCGTGCAGGCCCCGCAGCCCAGGCAGGCGAAGAGCGGCTCCTTGAGCGCCTCGGACCACCCGACCCGCCCCTCGATGAGCGCCCGCAAGAGCGCGATCCGCCCACGCGCCACCCCCGCCTCGTGCCCCGTCGCCCGGAAGATCGGGCAGTCGAACTGGCAGAAGCCGCACCGATTGCACCGCGCGATCAGGTCGTAGTGCTCGCGAATGTCCATGGAGGGCTCGGCAGGAACGCTCGGCTGTCTCACGGGGGCCTAGGATTCGCGCGCGGTGAGTTGACGCAGGGCGTCTACGATGCCATCAAGAAAGGCGGGGCGTACGCGTCCGAATCTCCTGACCGCGATGCGTTGGGCCAGGTTGTAGACCTTGTCCGCACGTACCCTCCCCGGGCGATTGAGGCGCCCCTGTTGCAGGTCGTCCGAGGTGACGATTGACGCAATCGCCTCGGAAATCTCTTCCACG
>CBFDBL010000497.1:0-5253 GCA_965603035.1 uncultured bacterium | reverse complement strand
AAAGCCATCGAACGTCGCCCCCTCGACCATGCCGGCGGCGGCCCTGCCTTCGGCTCGCGCGGGGGCCCTGCCGGGCAGCCGCCGCGCCCACTGGTCGATCTGGGCGAGCTTGTCGATGGCCCTGGCCATGTCGGCGTCGAGCCGCAGGCCGGGCCGCGGGCGCAGCGCGCCGCGCCGCCGCACGGCCTGCGCCGACGGCCACCCCGGCCGCGCCGACCACGACGAGCGGCGCTCGGCCACGAAGGGGTCCTCGGCGAACAGCGGCGAGCCGAAGCAGCCCCCGTCGCACGCGGCCAGCTCGAGCACCTGCACGTCGCCGAGCCGGCCGTTCTCGGCCTCGTCGAGCACCGCGACGACGTGGCGCAGCCCGCTCACCGCGAGCGCGGGCCGGGCGCGCTCGCGCCGCACGAGCGGCTGCGCCTGCGCGCAGGCTCCCTCGGCGCTCGCCGCCACCAGCGGCACGACGGCCTCGCACAGGCCACGCGGGCCGATCGCCGCGGCCTCGGGCCCGGCGCGCGACGCGAGCGCCGTGCGCTGCGCCGGGCAGGCCACGACGAAGGCCGCGCGCTCGCCGAGCAACTGCACGGCCGCGGCCTCGAGCGGCGACAGGAAGGGCGCGACGTGGCCGAGCAGCGAGGGGAAGCGCAGCTCGAGGAGGTTGAGCACGGCCGGGCACGCGGGCGCGATGACGGGGAAGCGGGTGGCCTCGGTGCGGGCGTAGTCGAGCGTGGCCTGGCGCAGCGCGGCCTCCCAGGGCTCGGTGGTCGCCACGTCGCGGCAGCCGAGCTGGCGGAGCGCCTCGGCCACCCGCCGCGGGGCGGCCCGCGGCCCGAACTGGGCGAGCAGCGCCGGCGGCGCGACGAGCAGGGCGCCGCGCAGCGCGTCGGGCGTGGCCTCGGGCGCGTCGAGGGTCAGAGCCGCGGCGGCGCACGCGGCGATGCAGGCCGCGCAGTCGATGCACAGGTGGTCGAGCACGCGGGGGCCGCCGCCGTGCACCCGGAGCGCCTCGGTCGGGCAGGCCCGCAGGCACTGGAGGCACTGGCGGCAGGCCGCGGCCACCGTGCGGACCGAGTGGTGCGGGGGCGCGGCGGCCTCCTGGCGGCCGAGGCGGACGGAGAAGCGGACCCGCGTGCCCGTGCCGACGACGGAGTGGATGGCGAAGTGGTCGCTGCTGCGGCGGATGTTGGGCAGGCCCAAGCCGGCGCCGAAGCCGAGCGCGCGCGCCTCGGCGGGCGCGGTGGAGTAGCCCTCGGTCATGGCGAGATCGACGTCGGCGATGCCAGGGCCCTCGTCGGCGACCTCGATGTCGATCCGCCCGCGGCTCACGCTGGCGGTCAGGGTGCCGCGGTGGGCGTGGATCACGACGTTCATCTCCGCCTCGTAGGCGGCGACCATGGTGCGGCGCATCGTCTCGGGCTCGGCGCCGATCCGCTTGAGCATCTGCTTCACCCCGCTGGAGGCCGACCCGGCGCCTGCGTAGTCGCCGCCTGCGATGGGGAACGCCACGGTGGTCATCGCTCCGTCCTGGCGGGGTCGCCGAGGCAGGCCTGGAGTCGCCCGCACGTCTCGAAGAGCCCGAGCGGCGAGACGAGAAGCACGACCCCGTGGCGCGTCGCCGCCGCCGCCACCGCCGCATCCGGCCTGTGCCCGCGCACGAAGCAGATGCCCGGCAGGTCCATGAGCTCGGCAACACGGAGAAGCTGGGGGCTGGCAAGGTGCGTCACCACCAGGGTGGTGGGCGATGCCTCGCGCAGCAAGTCGCTGACCCGGTCCCCGGCGTAGACCCGCGTGACGTCCGCCGCGAGCGATTCTTGCGGCGGGGTCACCAGGGTCGCGCCGATGCGGCTTGCCAGCTCACCCAGCTTCATCCGTGTGCCTCCCGGCCCGGGGTCCCGGCCTCGGTCCTCATGGCATCTATCCTCTAGAGCAACTGGCGTGCCAGGCGGGGCTCGGGGTCGGGCGGAATCCGCACGTGGTTCCATGCCAAGGGCTTAGGGCGAGGGCCCGGCGGCGGCGCGGCGGGTGCGGGATGGGCACGGTGCCGCCCGTGGGGGCGGCCGGGCCTCGGGGCGGGCACGTAAGCTCAGTGTGGGTGGGGGGATAGAGTCGATGGGCACAGATCGCCCATGCACGATCGGTGCTCGCGCCGGCTCAGGTGTGGCGGAAGGTCTCTTTGCTGAGGCCGTAGCGCTTCATGCGCTCGTAGAGGGCTCTGCGCGAGATGCCGAGCGCCTGTGCCGTGGCGTTGATCTCGCCGGCGTGCTCGCGGAGCGTGGCCTCGATGACGGCGCGCTCGGTGCGCTGCATCTCGTCGCGGAGGCGGCCCGCGGTGGCGGGCAGCGACAGCAGGCGGCCCGCCTCGACGCTCTCCTCGAGGGTGAAGGGCCCCGCCACGCCGCCGCACGAGGTGATGACCATGCGCTCGACGGCGTTCTTGAGCTCGCGCACGTTCCCCGGCCAGGCGTGGCGCATCATCTGGGCGAGGGCGGCCTGGGGCACGTGCGGGATGGGCACGCCGTTGCGCTCGGCGGCCTCCTTGAGGAAGTGGGAGGCGAGGAGCGGGACGTCGTCGAGGCGCTCGCGCAGCGGCGGGACGACGACGGCGAGGACGGCGACGCGGTGGTAGAAGTCCTCGCGCATGCGTCCGCGGCGCACCTGGTCGTGGAGGTCGAGCTTGGTGGTCGCGAGGAGTCGGACGTCGGTGTGGCGCGGCACGTCGCTGCCGAGCGGGTGGACGACGCCGTCCTCGAGGACCCGCAGCAGCTCGACCTGGGCTCGCAGGGACAGCGACTCGATCTCGTCGAGCAGCAGGGTGCCGCCCGAGGCGGTGAGGAGCTTTCCGTCGCGGTCGGCCTCGGCGCCGGTGAAGGCGCCGCGGGCGTGGCCGAACAGCTCGCTCTCGAGCATGGCCTCGGGCAGCGCGCCGGCGTTCACCGGCACGAAGGGCCCGTCGGCCCTCGGGCTCTGGGCGTGGATGGCCAGCGCCACCAGCTCCTTGCCGACGCCTGTCTCGCCTGCGATGAGCGCCGGCGCGCTGGCCCGTGCCAGCACCTCGATCCGCTCGTAGAGGTCGCGCATCGGCTGGCTGCGGCCCACCATCGCGAAGCGCCCGTCGGCGTCCGACGGCAGCATCCGCAGCCGCCGGCGCAGCGCCTCGCCCTCGCGACGCAGACGCGTCGTCTCGACGGCTCGCGCCACGCACGCCAGCAGCACCGCGTCGTCGAAGGGCTTCTCCACGAAGTCGTACGCTTCCGCCTTCAGGCACCGCACGGCCATCGACACGTCGCCGTGACCCGTGATCATCACCACCGGAGGCGACCCGCGCCGGCGCACCATCGTCGCCAGGAACGCCTCGCCGTCCATCCCAGGCATCTTCACGTCCGTGATCACGCACTCCGCGTCCGCGAGGCCCGGCCACGCCAGCGCCGCCTCCGCCGACGAGAAGATCTCCGCGCCGTAGCCCCGCAGCCGCAGCATCTGCCCGATCGACACCCGCGCCGCCTCGTCGTCGTCGATCACCACCACCGTCGCGCGGTCCCGGCCGGCCGAGTCGCTCATGACGCCCCGCCCTCCTGCGCCCCGTTGCTGGACTCCGGCAGCCGGACGACGAAGCGCGCGCCCGCGCCCGGCGAGCCGTGGGCCTCGATGGTCCCCCCGTGGTCGGTCACGATGCTCAGCGAGATCGACAGGCCGAGCCCTGTGCCGTGCCCCAGCTTCTTGGTGGTGTAGAAGGGGGTGAAGAGCCGGTCGGCCTCGTCGGGCCGGAAGCCTTTGCCCGTGTCCTCGACCTCGAGGACGACCAGCGGCGTCGGCCCGTCGGCCTCGCGGCGGGTGCGGACCGCCAGGCGCCGGCGCTCGCTCTCGCCCATGGCCTGGCGGGCGTTGGTCAGCAGGTTGAGCACGACCTGCTCGAGGCGGATGCGGTCGCCCTGGACGTCGGGGAGGGGGTCGGCGAGGTCGAGGGAGACCTCGACGCCCGAGAGCTCGAGCTGGGGCATGAGGAACTCGACGCTGTCGCGCACGATGTGGTTGATGCTGACGGCGGCGAGGTGTCGGTCGCTCTTGCGCGTGAGCTGGCGCATGCGGCCGATGATCTTGGCGGCGCGGTCCACCTGTGCGGAGATCAGGCGGAGGTTCTCGCGGACGTCGTCCTCGGAGCCGGCGTGCTCGTCGAGCATGAAGAGCGCGTTGCGGGCGAAGTTGCGGATGCCGGTGAGCGGCTGGTTGAGCTCGTGGGCGATGGCGGCGGCCATCTCGCCCAGCTCGGCGAGGCGGGTCGAGTGGACGAGCTGCTCCTCCTGGCGGCGCGCCAGCTCGGCCAGCTCGCGCTGCTTGCCTTCCGCCAGCTTGCGGTCCGTGATGTCCGAGGCGTTCACCAGCACCGCCGGCTCGCCCCGGTAGGTCGTCGCGCTGCTCGCCACGTCGGCCCACACCATCGAGCCGTCGCGGTGCACGAAGCGGCACTCGTAGTGGAGCCGCGGCGTGCCCTCCGCGCGACGCTGCCGCACCCGCTCGCGCACCGACGACCGGTCAGCCTCGCACACCAGGTCCCACACCACCCGCCCCACCAGCTCCTCGGGGCCGTAGCCCAGCATCTGGCCGAAGCGCGGGTTCGCGAACAGGATCCGATCGCCGCGCCAGGCGAAGATGCCGACGAACGACGCCTCGATCTGCCAGCGGTACAGCTCCTCGGAGCCGCGCGCCGGCGCGGGTGCCCGCCGCGCCCGCTCGCTGAGCATGCCGACGGCGCCCGCGGCCGCCAGGAAGCACGCGGCACGCACCGCATCGCCCCACAGCGTCGCGCCCGCAGCCCCCAGCGCGCCGAACCCCAGCGTCACCGCGGCCACGAGCCCCGCGACCACCAGCCCGCGCCGGCCCCACCACACGCTCGCCACCGCGATCGGCAGGTAGCCGAAATGGGTCCACGCGGTCCCCGCGCCCGCCGCCAGGTGGCTCCACGCGCCCAGCGCGCCGTGCGTCGCCACCAGCGCCGCGACGACCGCCACCTCCCGCGCCGCGCGTCGCTCACTGCTCGCCCGAGGGTCCATGTCCTGTGCCTCGGTTCCCCGTCGGCCCGGCCGCCGCGGCCACAAATCCCCAGCCCTTCACTATAGGGCGCACCGCGGCGGACCGCAAGCGTGGCCGCGAGCCGTCGCACTAGCCCGCATTCCTCACCGGGGCAAGGGGAAGAGTCGGCGGATCCTGTCATCCTGAGCGGAGCGCAGCGGAGCCGGAGGATCTCTCGGAGGCATA
>CBFDBL010000496.1:0-5265 GCA_965603035.1 uncultured bacterium | reverse complement strand
GGTTTTGGGGTGATCTTCCTCCCACCCAACGCGCCTGCCATCAAGAGGTCCGGCGACGGCGCAAGGCCTGTGTCTCATCGTGTCGATGGTGATCGCGTGACCATCGTGACCCGCCACAAGAAGGGCGAGGCCGTTGCCGACGTGACCTGGACCTTGCGGCTTGTGGGCAAGACCCTCGCCATCACCGCCGATGCTGAGCAGCCCTGGTTCGCTCACTTCTCGCTGGGAACACTCCACACCCGCGGCACGCGACTCAAGGTCGCCGTTCCCTATCTCGCACACGCCAATCTCTGCTTCCTTCGGCCTCAGAACGTCTACGTGATGAGCTATCTCGACTGGACCAAGTCGATGGCGTCCCAGACCCCAGGCAACCTCGCCGTCTACACCCGGAACCTCGACGGCGCGCGCAACCCGCTGCACGAGGAAGGCTACGTGGCCGTATCGCCCGAGTTGGGCGAGGTGCTGCCGAACATCCCGCACCCGCCGTCGCCGTATCTCAAGGAGCTGGCGCCGCGCATCATGCTCGACATCTGGGGCGGCTCGTACGACGGCGGGGCCGAGCTGCTCCGCACCCTCAAGAGCTATGGCGTCGACCACGCCGCCGTCATCTGGCACAACTGGCAGCGCTACGGCTACGACGTCAAGCTGCCCGACCATCTGCCCGCCAATCCCGCCATGGGCGGCGACGAGGCCATGAAGCGGCTGGCCGCCGCCGCCCGCGACGTGGGCTACCCCTTCTCGCTGCACGAGAACTACATCGACTTCTACCCCGACGCGCCCTCCTACGACCCGAAGGACGTGGTGCTGACGCCCAAGGGCGAGTTCTCGAAGGCCTGGTATCACACGGGCACGAAGGTGCAGAGCTTCGCCCTCAAGTCTCACAGGATGCTGCACTACGCGCGGCAGAACAGCCCCGAGATCCACCGCCGCTTCGGCACCACCGCGGCCTACCTCGACGTGCACACCTGCGTCCCGCCCTGGCACCACGTGGACTACGACCCCAAGCCGCCGCTGTCGGCGGCGCACCACGCCAAGGTGCTCGCCCACGCCCAGCTCTTCGGGTTCGAGCGCGACACCCACGGTGGGCCGCTGTTCGGCGAGGGCTCCCGCCACTTCTACTGGGCGGGGCTGGTGGACGGCGTGGAGGCCCAGGTCGGCGGCGGTGAGGATCGCGAGCTCCTCGTCGATTTCGACCTGCTCAAGCTGCACCCGCAGATGGTGAACCACGGGATGGGCTACTACAGCCGCTGGCTGCGGACGGGCCGGGACACGAAGTGGTGGGCGGAGGCGCCGACCCCTGGGCAGCTCGACAAGTATCGCTGCCAGGAGATCGCCTACGGCCACGCCGGCTTCGTCGGCAGCCCGTGCGTCACCATCCCCTACTACGTGTGGCGCGAGCACAACCTGGTGGCGCCCGTCCAGGCGCTCTACGGGGCCGCGAAGGCCAGCGAGATCCTCTACGAGGTGGACGGTCGGCCCGTTACCGCCTCGGCGGCCGTGCCCGCAGGCACGCTCGACCGCGTGCGCGTGAGCTACGACAGCGGGCTCGTGGTCCACGTCAACCAGCGCGAGGCGCGATGGCGGGTTGGCCGCCACCTGCTCCCGCAGTATGGCTTCGTGGCCGAAGGCCCCGGCCTGCTGGCCTACACGGCGCTGCGCGAGGGCACGATCGTGGACTACGCCGAGGACGACGCGACCCTGTTCGCCGACGCCAGGACGTACGTCTACCGGCCGTGGGAGCAGGAGCTGCGCGACGTGGAGCCGCGCCTGAAGGCCTTCCGGGACCTCGGTGGCGGGGCCTTCGAGATCAGCTACGAGTGGCGCGTGGGCGAGGCGCTGGGCCACGACTACACCGCGTTCGTCCACTTCGTCGAGCCGGGCACGAGCGACGGCGACGGCATCCGCTTCCAGGACGACCACCCCGTGGCGTCGTCGCGGTGGCGGGGCGGGACGGTGGTGGGGGTGGGGCCGCGGCGCGTGCAGGTGCCGAGCGACGATGAGCTGACGACGTACGACGTGGTGGTGGGCCTCTACTCGCCGGGCGGCCCGCGGCTGGCTCTGAAGGGCACGCAGGCGGGGGATCGGCGGGTGCTCATCGGCCGGATCGGGCTCGAGCGCGACGGGCCGGCCGTCAAGGGGCTGAGGCTGTTGCCGGTGGGCGGCGCGCAGCGCGAGCAGGAGACGCGGCGTCGGCGCTTCGAGGAGCGGATGAACCTGTCGGGCAGGAAGATCGACTTCGGGCCCGTGCGGACGGACGGCTCGCTGAAGCTCTACAAGCGGGGCGAGCGGCTCACGGTGCTGCCGTATCCGCGGGGCCGCGAGTTCACGATCGAGTTGGACGTGCGGCGCCTGGCGCCGGCTGCGGCTGGCCGGGTGGCGCAGGTGGAGGCCTACGACGCCTCGGGCAGGCGGCTGGGCGGCGGCCGGGGCGCCCCGACGCGGGGCTGGGTCGGCTTCCGCACCACGCTGGCGGGTGCGGCGCGGTTCGAGATCACCTTCCTCGGGAAGGCCAGGCCATGAGAAAGCACGACGTCGTCATCACGGGGATCGGGTGCGTGAGCCCGCTGGGCTTCTGCCCTGGGGAGCTGTCGGCCACGCTGGCGAACGGGCACACGGCGATTCGCGAGATCGAGGGGTTCGACACGGATGCCTACACCTGTCGGTTCGGCGCCGAGGTGCGGGGATTCGAGCTCGCGGAGTTCATCGACTCCAAGAAGACCTATCTCGATCGCACGTCGGCCTTCGCGCTGGCGGCGAGCGCCTCGGCGCTGCGCGAGGCCCACTGGCGCGGCGACGAGAGCGTGGGCCTCGTGCTGGGGACCGCCTGGGGCTGCATGGACTCCCTCGAGCTGTTCGCCGAGAAGCTGGTGGGCGGGAACCCCAAGTTCGTGTCGCCGCTGCCGTTCACCCACAGCTATGCGAACGCGCCGAACAGCCTGGTGGCCATCGAGTTCAAGCTCCGTGGCTTCAACGCGTGCTTCACGTGCGGGCACGTGTCGGGGATGACGGCGGTCGCGTGCGCGTGCCAGCGGATCGAGCTGGGCAAGGCGCGGCGGCTGCTGGCCGGGGGCTCGGAATCGCTGTCGGAGGCGGTGTTCCACGGCTACGATCTGCGCGGGCTGCTGCACGGGGGCGGGGAGCCGCGTCCGTACGATCCCGGGTGCGACGGGATGGTGCTCGGCGAGGGTGCGGCGGTGCTCGCGCTCGAGCAGGCCGAGGCGGCGCGCGAGCGGCACGCCACGGTGTTCGCGCGGGTGCGTGGGCACGCGTCGGCGGCGAGCGCGTCGCTGGCCGATGGCCTGACGCGCGCGATGCGCGGGGCGCTGGCCGACGCGGCCATGGAGCCTGGGGAGGTGGACCTGGTGCTGGGCGCGGGCTGCGGGCTGCCGGAGCTCGACGGGGCCGAGGTCGAGGCCCTCCGGGCCGTCTTCGGCGAGGCGCGGCCCATGGTCACCTCGCTCAAGCGCGCCCTGGGCGAGGGCATGGGCGCCGGCGGCCCCCTGTCGCTGGGCGCCTGCATCGTCGCCTGCCTCGAGGACCGCGCCGTCCCGCCCGTGGTCCGCGACGAGATGCCCGCCCCCGACGGCATCGACCTCGTGGTCGGCGACCACCGCGCCGCCGACGTCCGCACCGCCATGGTCAACGCCGCCGACCCCGGCGGCGCCTGCGTCTCCCTCCTGATCGGCTTCCCGCCGAGCTGACCGCGGCGCGCCCCTCCGAGTCAGCTTCACCGGACGCCCTTGCGCCCTGGGGCAGACTCGTCGTGGGCCTCCGCGCCTGGACGCGAGAGCCGGCACAGAGTCTGCTCCCCTGCATGTCTCGCGCTGGCAAAGGGTTAGACATCTGCGTGGTTTGGCTGCGGATAGGGCGGGCCAATGGCACGAGATTTGCTGCCCATAGATGTGAGTACCATGGGGGGACATCGATCCGCTGTAGCGGACGGCGGCCATGGTACGCGAGGCGGCTGCCGCACGGGCCGTCCGACTGGATGACAGGACCGCAGATGCTCCTATGGGCCGGACCGACCGCTCTGCATTCCCCGCGAACCCCGCGTGAAGGAGGACAGGCATGCGCCCTGTGAGAGACCTGGCCATCGCCGTGTGTGTGGCCTGGCTTGCGGCTGGTGCCTCGTGGGCTGGCGTCATCGCCGACTACCAAGGCGACTACGCGACCGGCACCTTCCCAACCGGCTGGCAGTATATGTGGAACGCGCCCAGCGACTGGGTTGGCGGGGCATCGTCTGACGGCAGCGACGGCGCCATCGGCGTCACGATCGACTACGAGCCGCTCCAGTGGAGCGGCAACACGGGCACAGGCTGGACCGCCGACGGCGACACGAACTCCGGCAACGGCAGTCCTGCACGCTACCTGCGGCTCCACAGCACGGGCGGCCACCCGGGCCGCGGCTCTGCACAAGGCGAGTCGCTGCTCCTGACCGTGCCAAACAGCGTGGACCGCTGCGCCATCGCCGCCTACGAGATCCAGCCTACCGACGCGGGCTTCCTCCAGATCAGCAACAGCGCCGTCTCCGTGGGGAGCGCCAACGGCCTCGACGTGCGCGTCTACGTCAACGACACGCAGGCGAACCGCATCATCGAGACGAGTGCCAGCGGGGCCAGCAGCTTCGACACGGTGCTCGGCACCCTGAACGCCGGCGACACCGTGTATGTGGCCGTTGGCCCCAACACGCACGACGGCGTCGACAGCTTCGGCCTGGGCTACCGCATCGAGACAGCTGCGGCCTCAGACCTGCTCTGGGACGCAGACGGCGCGGGGCCTGGCACGGGCGGCACGGGGACGTGGGACACGACCGACAAGACCTGGGACAGCTCGGCGGGGCACGTGGCCTGGAACAACGCGGCGAACGCGAACGCCTGTTTCGGCGCAGTCCCTGGCACGGTGACCGTGGGCGTGCCGGTGACGGCGCGCAGCCTGACCTTCTACACCGACGGCTACACCCTCGACGGCAGCAACGCGATCACCCTGACGAGCGGCGGCACCGGGGGCGCTGGGCCGGCCACCGTGCACGTGTCCGACCCCGCGGCGACGGCGGCGATCGCCGCGCCCATCGCAGGCTCGGCCGGCCTGACGAAGACCGGCCTCGGCACGCTCATCGTCAGCAATCCCGCCAACAACTACGGCCGCACGAAGATCGACGCTGGCGTCCTCCAGCTCGGCGCCGCCAACGTGCTGCCCAACAACGATATCCACAACAACTGGGGCGGCGGCGGCACAAGATGGATGCCATTCAGCGCAACCATGAGG
>CBFDBL010000495.1:0-5270 GCA_965603035.1 uncultured bacterium | reverse complement strand
GTCGCCGGTTTCCTCGACGGCGCGACGTTCCCGGCGCTGGTCGGCTCGATGCGCGGGCTGGGCTACCGTCGGCCTGGCGCGTGGGTCTACGCGGCCGACCTGTCGGGCGCCGGGCTCGGCGCGCTGGCGACGGGCGCGCTGCTGGTGCCCGTGCTGGGCAGCGGCCTCGCCCTGGGGCTGGTGGCGGCCATGCTCGCCGCGGCGCTCGCCGCGCTCCTGCCGGTCTTCCGCTCCTAGGCCCGACGCTGCCGCGGGCTGCTAGAGCCCGTAGAGCGGCTCGAGCCTGGTGCGGAGGTGTGCGATGAGGGCGTCGTGGGCGAGGGGCTTGCCCGTGACGATCTCGGTGAGCTGCGGGGCGCGGTGCTGCTGTCCGCGGCGGTGGATGTGCTCGCGCAGCCAGGCCAGCAGGTCGCCGAAGGCGCCGCGGGCCATCTGGGGGTCGAGGTCGGGCAGGGCCTCGCGGGCCGCCGCCATGAGCTGCGCCGCGTTGAGGTTGCCCAGCGTGTAGGTCGGGAAGTAGCCGATCCCTCCGCCGCTCCAGTGCACGTCCTGGAGGCACCCGCGCGCGGCGTCGGGCGGCCGGATGCCGAGCAGGGCCTCGAAGCGCTCGTCCCAGGCGCCGGGGACGTCGGCCGCGGGCAGCGCGCCGCTCAGCAGGGCCTGCTCGAGCTCGAAGCGCAGGATGATGTGCAGGTTGTAGGTCACCTCGTCGGCGTCCACGCGGATCAGCGACGGGCGGACGGCGTTGACGGCGAAGTAGAAGTCGTCGAGCGCGACGTCGCCGAGCGCCTCGGGAAACATCTGCTGCGCGACGGGGAAGAAGTGCTGCCAGAAGGGTCGGCTGCGCGCGACCTGGTTCTCCCACAGCCGCGACTGCGACTCGTGGATGCCGAGGCTGACGGCCTCGCCCATGGGCGTGCCCCAGTGGTCGGGGTCGAGGCCCTGATCGTAGAGGCCGTGGCCGGCCTCGTGGATGATGCTGAAGAAGCCGTCGCCGAAGTGGTGCTCGTCGTAGCGGGTGGTCAGGCGGACGTCGCGGGGGCCGATCCCCGAGCAGAAGGGGTGCGCGACGACGTCGAGGCGGCCGGCCTGGAAGTCGAAGCCGATGGCCTTGGCCGCGAGCCGGCCGAACAACTCCTGGCGGTCGAGCGGGTAGGTGCGCTCGAGGAGGGCCGTCGGCGGCTTGCGGCGGGCGCCCTGGATGGCGTCGAGCAGTGCGACGAGCTCGTCGCGCAGCGGCGCGAGCACGGCCCCGACCCAGGCGGTGGTGGCGCCGGGCTCGTAGTCCTCGAGCAGCGCGTCGTAGCGGTTGCCGTCGTGGCCGTAGCAGTCGGCCTCGCGCTGCTTGAGGGCCACGATCTGCTCGAGCCAGGGCTGGAAGCGGGCGAAGTCGCTGGCGGCCCGGGCCGCGACCCATTCGCCGTGCGCCAGCGAGGTGACGCGGGCCAGCTCCTCGACCAGCTCCCTGGGCAGCTTCGTGGCGCGGTCGTAGGTCCTGCGCAGCTCGCGCACGTTCACGGCCTCGACCGAGAGCGGGTCGGCCACCAGCTCGGTGTCCTCGGCGGCGGAGATGAGCTCGCCGACGCGCGGGTCGATGAACTTGTCGTGGCTCATGCCCGCGAGCAGCGCGAGCTGCGCGGCGCGGTGCTCGGCGCCCTTGGGCGGCATGTACGTCTCACGGTCCCAGTGGAGCAGGCCCGAGCACGAGCCGAGCAGGGCCACCTCGCGGGCCCGGCGGATGAGCTGGTCGTAGGCGTCGCTGAGGGAGGGCACGCGGGCGGTCTCCTGTCACTGGCAGTCGGCGACGCGTGAGGCGAGGCGCTTGCGGAGCGCGTCGGGGATGGCGGGCGAGCGGTGGAGTCGGACGAGCAGGTCGGGGACGTGCTCGTTGTCGCGCTTGTCGGCGTCGAGGACGGCGGCGACGGTGCGCTGTCGGATGCTGGGGGCGTGGGAGCCGAGCTCGGCCTCGCTGGCGAGGGTGACGAGATGGCCGAGCAGGGTGGCGCGCTCCTGCTCGGTGAGGGTGGGGTCGCTGGCGTCGCGGTCGAGGATCTCGGTGGCGAGCGCGACGGCGCGCTCGGTCATGTCGCGCGCGGCGGCGATGCAGAGCTCGGCGAGGACGCCGTAGGTCGGGAGGAAGTCGCGTCGCAGCGCGACGGCGTCGGCGATGGCCTCGCGGCGGCCGGGGCCGACGTCGGGCAGGGTCCCGAGGTCGCGGAAGGCGTTGAGGAGCAGCTCGGTGTTGCCGGGGCCGAGCTGGAGCTCGCCGTCGGCGATCTGGCGCCAGGCGGCGAGCAGCGCGTCGAGCGCCTGGTCGCGCAGCGGGCCTGCGGAGGCGGCGGCGATGTTGCGCAGGCCGGTGAGCACGCTGGGCACGAGCTCGGTGTAGGCGGTGACCTCGCTGCCGAGCGCGTAGGTCGTCTCGTCGCGGCCCTCGATGCTCGTCGGCTCGATCTCCGGCAGGTCCCGCTCGAGCAGGAGGCGGAAGAAGCGGACGAGGTCCACCTTGAGCTGGGGCGCGGCGTGGGGGCTCGGGCAGAGGCTGGCCAGCCCATCGAGCGCGGCGTTGGTCAGCGGCTTGTCCACGACGAGGCGCCGCAGCTCGGCCGCCGCGCGGGCCACCGTCGCGGCGT
Organism: uncultured bacterium; assembly: GCA_965603035.1. Classification (GTDB taxonomy): domain Bacteria; phylum Planctomycetota; class PUPC01; order DSUN01; family DSUN01; genus CAZDNN01. Next base: position 2,637 of record CBFDBL010000495.1, on the reverse strand, counting down.
CGGCGGCGGGGCCGGCGCACATGCGGCCGACGGCCCGGACCAGCGCCGGGCGGTCGGGGAAGGGGCCGTCGATGAGGCCGATGGCGGAGTCGACGGCGCGGGTCGCGAGGTCGGCGTGTCGGGCCTCGAGCCGGGGGATGAGCTGGCTCAGGACGCGCGCGGCGCTCGCGCGGACCCGGGGGCGGCCCTCGCCGGCCAGGACGGCGAGGGTGGGCTCGACGGCGGGCGCGCCGAGGCGGACGACGGTGGTCTCGATGGCGTCGAGGATACCCGGGTTGGCGTATTCCTGGAGGCATGCGAGCATCTCGGCGGCGAGGTCGCGGCGCGTCTCGGCGGGCACGGCGGCGTCCATGGGCGCGGTGCTCTGGATGACGGCGAGTCGCGCGGCGCGCTCGCCGTCGCGGAGGGCCTCGAGCATGAGCTCGCCGATCCGCGCGCGGGCCGCCTCCGACGTGCTGGGGCGCGCGGCGAGCACGTCGAGCAGGCGGACGAAGGCGTCCTGGGCGGGCTCGGGCGCGGTGGTAAGGTGGGGCGCGACGGCGGCGACGGCGGCGACGCCGAGTCGGGCGAGCAGGTTGGTGAGCGGGAGGCACTCGACGGCGGGGTCGTCGCAGGCGGCGATCTCGGCGATGGCCTGCTGGCAGACCTCGGCGCGCTGGTCGTCGGCGGCGGCGAGCTCGCCGGCGACGGCGATGAGCAGGCCCCGGGTCGGGTGGTCGGCGATGGGGCCGACCTCGTCCTGGAGGATGCGGTAGACGTGGTCGGGGCTGGCGCGGCCGAGCATGAGGAGGACGCGGCGGACCTCGCCCCCGAGCTCCTCGAGGGCGTCGCGGAGCTGGGCGAGCAGGACCCGCACGAGGTCGCGGGTGCTGCGGGGGTCGGCGGCGACGGCCTGGCAGGCGCCCTCGATGGCGCGGATGAGCAGTCGGCGGAGAGCGAGGTCGGGCTCGTAGCGCAGGGTGCCTGCGATGATGCGGAGGAGGACGCCGATCTCGATGCCGGCGGCAGGCGCGGCGACGGCCTCGCGGATGCGGCTGCCGAGTCGCTGGGCGGCGAAGCGCTTCTGGCGGGCGTTGCCCTCGGCGAGTGCGCGGGCGTCCTCGGCGACCTCGGGCGTCAGGCCGAGGCTGGTGAGCGCCTCGGCGGCCTCGCCGCGCACGGCCGCGGCGCGGTCGGTGAGTGCCATGGCGAACAGTGCGAGCTTCTCGCGCTCGCCTGCGGGCGCGAGGCGGAGCTTGCGGATCGCCTCGATCTTCTCCTTCGGCTCCGCGCTCGTGCGCAGGACGATCTCGAGCTCCGCGATGTCGCGGCGGGTGAACAGCTCAGCGATCTCGCTCGGGTGCATCACGTCGGCGCGGCCGCTGAGCACGGGGAGCTGGTCCTCGGCGGGCTCGTCGGCGCCCTGCTCGGCGAGCAGCTCCTCCTCCAGCGCGATGGTGCGCCAGCCCTCGCGCTCGACGACGACGAAGCGGGCCGGCAGGCGCTCGCCCGGCAGCACGAGCGCGGCGAGCCGCGCGGTGTCGAGCTGCTCGGCCTGCTCGAGCAGGTCGGGGTGGAGGATGGCGTGGCGGAGCGCCTGGGAGTCGCCCAGGCACTCGACGGCGGCGGCGGTGAGCTCGACCTTGTGGGCGAGCAGCGCGGCCAGCCGCACGGCGAGCCGGCCGCCCAGGCCGAACCGCTCCTTGAAGAACTCGCTGCTGCCCCGCACGCCCGTCGGCATGGCATGGCCCTCGGCCTCGGGTGGGTGTCGCGCGCGATGGTACTCCGACGAGATGGGGGTGTCAAGGCAGGGGGAGCGCTCAGAAGTCGATGACGCCCTTCTTGCGCAGCTCGAAGGCCTTCTTGAGCACGGCGACCATATCGTCGGGGTAGCGACAGCCGAGGTCGTGACGGTCGGAGGCGCGGCGGCAGCAGGGGCTGCCGGGCCGCAGGTGGTAGTTCTGGCGGCCAGGGTCGCGGAACTGGGGGTCCGCGCTGAAGCAGCGCTTGCCCGGCTTCACCTTGATCTGGAGCCCGTCCTTGCTGAAGACGTTGCAGTAGTCCACCTGAAGCTTGGGGTCCGCGCTGGCCACGGAGCCGATGATGCAGTCGCGCACGACGTTCGGCCCCGAGGCGAGGGTGACCTTGCCTGCAACGGTGCAGTGGCGAAGCTCGGCAGGGCTCTTGATCGAGATCCAGGGGGCGACGGCATCCGTCACGATGGTCAGGTCGCCGCCTGTGACCTCGAGGCCGGAGCGAACCCAATAGCAGTGGGTGAACGTGTTGCGGCCGTTCGCGTAGACCCTCTCGGCGAAGACGCAGCCGTGGAACTCGGCCTGGGTGTGGGCTCCGAACTCGACGGCGCGCGCGCGGTGGACGCCGACGATGACGTGGCGGAAGCGCAGGTCGGTGGTCTGGGCCCAGATGGCCTCGCGGCGGTTGTCGGTGGGTGTGCGGGGCGCGGGGGCGCCGTGGGTGATGACCAGGTGCTCGATGGTGGTGCGGGGCGCGCTGATCTGGAGGAGCTTGCGGCAGTCCTTCTTCGGCCCGACGGAGGTCACGATGGGCCAGCAGCCCGAGCTGCCGCGCACGGTGAGCCCTGGCTTGTTGGCCGGGATGATGATCCGCCCGGTGGCAACCTGTTCGCGAATGAACTCG
>CBFDBL010000494.1:0-5277 GCA_965603035.1 uncultured bacterium | reverse complement strand
AGCCGCGCCGCAGGGGGAGGCCCCCCCACGCACATTGCCCACGCCCATTCTGCCCGGGGCGGGGAGCGGCGCCAGCCGGTGCCGGCGGCGGGCGCGGCGCTCGAGGCGGGTTGCGCGGGGGGCGGTCTGCCCCTATAATGTCGCGGGGGAGGTGGCCCTCAGTGAGCTTGCACCCAGCGGCGACAGCCGCGGCATCGGGCCCCAGCAGGAGAATCTGGTCTTGGCAACGTATCTGGTCACCGGCGGCGCGGGCTTCATCGGGTCGAACATCGTGGCGGCGCTCGTGGCGCGCGGCGAGACCGTGCGCGTGCTCGACGACCTGGCGACGGGCAAACGCGGGAACCTGGCCGACCTGCTCGACGGCATCACGCTCGTCGAGGGGAGCGTGGCCGACGAGGCCATCGTGCGCCAGGCCGTGGACGGCGCCGACTACGTGCTCCACCAGGGCGCCCTCGCCTCCGTCCCGCGCTCCATCGACGACCCCGCTGGCACCCACGAGGTGAACGCCACGGGCACCCTGCGCCTGCTGCTCGCCGCGCGCGACGCCGGGGTCCGGCGCGTCGTCTTCGCCGCGTCGTCGTCCGCCTACGGCGACCAGCCGGCGCTGCCCAAGGTCGAGACCATGGCGCCCAGTCCCCTGTCGCCCTATGCCGCCAGCAAGCTCGCCGCCGAGTACTACTGCCAGGCCTTCACCGAGTGCTACGGCCTCGAGACCGTCTGCCTGCGCTACTTCAACATCTATGGCCCGCGCCAGGACCCCCAGAGCGTCTACGCCGCCGTCATCCCCAAGTTCATCACCGCCATGCTCGCGGGCGAGCGCCCGACCATCTTCGGCGACGGGGAGCAGTCGCGCGACTTCACGTACATCGAGGACTGCGTCCAGGCCAATTCCCTGGCCTGCACGGCGCCCGACGCAGTCGGCCAGTGCGTGAACGTCGCCTGCGGCAGTCGCTACACCCTGAACGACCTGGTGGCGCTGCTCAACCAGATCCTCGGCACGTCCATCGAGCCGGTCTACGAGCCGGCGCGGGCAGGCGACGTCAAGCACTCCCAGGCCGACATCGCCCTGGCACGCACGCTGCTCGGCTACGAGCCCCAGTTCACCTTCGAGGCCGGCCTCGAGCGGACGGTGGCCTGGTACAAGGGGACGTCCTGATGCTTCCGCTCGACCTGATCCGCACGGACCCCGACAGGGTGAAGGCGGCGGCGCGCGACAAGAAGATCGACGCCGACGTCGATGCCCTCCTCGCCCTCGACGCGCAGCACCGCGAGCTGCTACACACCGTCGAGGAGCTCCGCGGCGAGCGCAACGCCGCCTCGAAGTCCATCGCCGCCAAGAAGAAGGCCGGCGAGGACGTCGCCGACACCATCGCGAGCCTCGGCCAGCTCTCCGCACGCATCAAGGGCCTCGAGACCCAGCTCGGCGACCTCGACCACCAGCTCCACGCCATGCTCCTCGACCTGCCCAACTGCCCCGCCGACAGCGCGCCCGAGGGCACGAGCCCCGGGGACAACGTCGAGCGCCACACGTGGGGACAGCCCCGCGAGCTCGACTTCGAGCCGAAGCCGCACTGGGACCTCGCGGCCAGCCTCGGCGTCATCGACTTCGCCGCGGCCTCGAAGCTCGCCGGCGCAGGCTTCGCCCTCTTCACCGGCTTCGGCTCCCGCCTCGTCCGCGGCCTCATCAACTTCATGCTCGACCTCCACACGACCGAGCACGGCTACACCGAGGTCTGGGCACCCGCCGTCGCGACCCGCGACTGCATGACCGGCACGGGCCAGCTCCCGAAGATGGAAGAGGACATGTACCGCTGCGAGGTGGACGACCTGTTCCTCATCCCCACCGCCGAAGTGCCGGTGACGAACATCCACCGCGACGAGATGCTCGACGCCGAGCGGCTGCCCATCTGCTACACCGGCTACACCCCGTGCTTCCGCCGCGAGGCCGGCTCCTACGGCAAGGACACCAAGGGCCTGATCCGCGTCCACCAGTTCGACAAGGTCGAGCTCGTGAAGTTCGTGCGGCCCGAGACCTCCTACGACGAGCTCGAGAGCCTGCTCGCCAACGCCGAGACCGTGCTCCAGCGGCTCGGCCTCCACTACCGCGTGCTCGAGCTCTGCCGCGGCGACATGAGCTTCGCCGCCGCCAAGTGCTACGACATCGAGCTCTGGGCGCCCGGCTGCCGACGATGGCTCGAGGTCTCCTCGTGCAGCAACTACGAGGACTTCCAGGCCCGCCGCGCCGGCATCCGCTTCCGCCCCAAGGGCGGCAAGCCCCAGTTCGTCCACACCCTCAACGGCTCCGGCGTCGCGTTCCCGCGGCTGATCATCACCCTGCTCGAGCACTACCAGCAGGCCGACGGCAGCGTCGTCCTCCCTGAGGTGCTGCGCCCCTACGTCGGCGGCGTCGAGCGCATCGAGCCCGTCGAGCAGGGCGACTAGGTCGCCTTCCCGCTCCGCCCGATGCAGTACAGAAGCGCCATGTCCGCCAACGCCCCTCGATCCTCGCCGCTGCGCCCGATGCTCGTGGGCTGCGCGCTGGCCCTGGCGGTCGGTGCGGGCCTGCTGGTCGTTGCGCTCGTGGTGTTCCGCGGCTCCGCTCTTGCGTTCCTGCGGCCCCCTCCGCGCGTCGAGTACCCCGAGCCCGAGGTCGTGGAATGGGCGGACCAACCGCTCGCCGCGGCCAGCCACGTGGCGCCCGACACGGGCTCGGCGACCAAGGTCGCGACCGACGTCGTGCCGGCGACGGCTACGGAGCCTGAGCCGACGGGTGCAGCTCTGCCCGTCGCCATCGACCTGTCTAAGCCGGTCCGCATCTCGTGGCCGATGGACGTCGGTCGCGACGCGGGGACCGACTCGCGCTGGTGTCTGCGGGCGCGCCAGGGCGCGAACGAGCTGCTGACCGTCGGACGGGGCGACGCGCTCTACGCCGTTCGCGTGGCCGAGGCGGCGCGCTGCCGCGTGTGGCTCCGCGCGCGGTACGGCTCCGACGACGCCGGCAGCACCGAGTGCAACAACAGCCTGCTCCTCGTGGTCAACGACCGCGCGCCCACCCTGATCGGCAACGACAACATCTCGAGCCAGTGGGCCTGGCGGCGCGGCCCCGCCGTCGAGCTGGCCGAGGGCGTCAACTGGCTCCGCATCGAGCTGCGCGAGGACGGACCGCTGCTCGACCACCTCGCGCTGGTGCCCGGCGATTCCAAGCGACGGCCAGACGGGCTGGACGACCTGGAGCCCGTCCTCTTCCGCGGCCTGGCGGGCGAAGCCGAGCCGTTCCGGCCGCAGCAGCGCATCCAGGAGGCCGAGATCTTCGCCGTCCCGACCGGCTCGCTGGCCATCGGCGCCGGCCACGCCAACGAGATCGCGGTCTGCGCCTCGTGGCAGGGCAGGGGAGCCGAGGGCTTCGAGGGCAGCATCGCGATCCACAGCACCAGCGCCCAGGGCGTGACCGCGCAGGGCCCGCGCCAGCTCGCCTGCGGCCCCGAGGCCCCCTTCGCCCGCAACGTCGTGGCGCTCGACTTCCCGCCCGACACCGCGCGCCGCGCCCACGAGGTGACCGTGGCGGTCGCGGACAGGACGGGGAAGGTCGTCTTCCGCGACGCTGTGCGCTTCGTGAAGCCCTTCGCCTGGGCCTTCCTCGGCCCGTTCCCCGACGACGCTCGCCGCGAGAGCGCCCGCCGCATCCGCACGGGCAGCGTCGTGGACGACTCGCGGGCCTGCGAGCGCGCGCCCATGCTCCTCGCACGGCTCGGCGAGCCCGGCAGCCTCGGGCTCGGCGCGTCGCCCGAGTGGAAGATCGTGGCCGACGGCTCGTGCTGCGACTGGACGGGCGCCGTCGATCTCTGCAAGGTCTACGGCCCCACCGAGAACGCCTTCGCCTACGCGGTGACGTGGGTCCAGGCACGCAGCAGCACCTCCCGGCGGCTCCTGTCGCTCCAGGCCGACGACGCGGCTTGGCTGTGGGTCAACGGCTGCCTGCTCGTCCAGATGCCCATGGAGCTGCCGAAGGAGGCCAACCGTCTCTGGGTCTCCAGCCCGTTGCGCCGGGGGCCGAACCCCGTGGCGATCAAGCTCACCCAGGCCAAGCGCTACTGGGGCTTCCACTTCGGCGTCGTCCGCTGGCACTGGCAGGGCCGCAAGGGTTCCCACGACGTCCTCACCGGCCTCGAGCCCGACCAGTGGCCGGGAAGATAGGTGCTCGGTGGTTGGGGTGAAGACGTGCAGGCGGGAGGTGTGCGACCATGAGACGCAGCTTCGCAGGCCCTCTGATTGTGCTGGCGGCGGCGCTCGCCGCTGCGGCAGCCGACGATCTGGGCAAGAAGGTCGAGAAGAAGCTCGGGGAGGTCAAGGCGAAGCTCGACGACAGCTTCATCGTCGAGCGGGAGGGGCTCTACGTGGTGGCGGGGAACCTGCCGCGGGGGCAGTTCGAGCGCATCCGGCGCGGGACGATCCGCGCGTCGAGCGAGCGGATGTGGACGGCCTACTTCGAGAAGAAGCCCGACTACCCCATCGTCGTCTACCTGTTCCAGGGCGACAAGAGCTATCGGGGGTGGGCGAAGAAGCTGTTCAACGACACCCGGGTCAGCCACTTCGGCTACTACCGCCCGTGGGACCAGACGCTGGTGATGAACATCGGGACGGGCACGGGCACGCTGGTCCACGAGCTGACCCACGCGTTGATGAAGCCCGACTTCCCCGACGTGCCGACCTGGTTCGACGAGGGCCTGGCCTCGCTGCACGAGCAGTGCAGCATCGGGCGCGAGACCATCGTCGGGCTCGAGAACTGGCGGCTCCCAGCCCTCCAGAAGGCCATCAAGGAGAAGCGCCTCGTCCCGCTCCCGGCGCTCGTCGCCACCACGGCCGCTGAGTTCCGCGGCGAGAACGAGGGCCTCCACTACGCCGAGGCGCGCTACCTGTGCCTCTACCTCCAGCGCCAGGGGCTCCTCCGCAAGTTCTACCGCGCCTTCCGCGACAGCTTCAAGGACGACCCCACGGGGGCGAAGACCCTCGCCCGCGTCACGGGCAAGACCCTGCCCGAGCTCGAGGAGAAGTGGGTGCCCTGGGTCCTGACCCTGCGCTTCCCGCCGCGCCGCTAGACGCGGAGTCGCGAGGGACGGGCGGACAAGAGGGAAGAGAAGCTGCGAGCGCCAGCGGATCCGACTCCCTCTCCTACCGGGAGAGGGCCGGGGTGAGGGGCCTGAGGCCAGCCGACCCGCTCTCCGGCAGCCTGCTCCTACTCGCCCCTCACCCTAACCCTCTCCCGCGGGGAGAGGGAAG
>CBFDBL010000493.1:0-5279 GCA_965603035.1 uncultured bacterium | reverse complement strand
GATGGGGTCGGAGAGCGGCGGCGGCTTCATCGGCGTGACCGTCTCGCGGTGCAAGGTCTTCTCGCCGCGGCAGTCGCAGAAGATCTACGGCCGCCAGCGCGGCCTGGCGGGCATCGCGCTCGAGATCGTGGACGGCGGCACCCTCGAGGACGTGACGGTGACCGACGTGGACATCGAGGGCGTCTCGGTGCCCATCTTCCTGCGGCTCGGCCACCGCGCCCGCCGCTACGGGCGGCCCGAGGCGCCTGGGGTCGGTACCTTGCATCGCGTCCGCATCGCCAACGTCACGGCTCGCGGCACCTCGGCCATCGGCTGCTCCATCACGGGGCTGCCAGGGCATCCCATCGAGGACGTGACCCTCGAGAACCTGAGCCTCGGCTTCGACGGCGGCGGCACCCGCGAGCAGGCGGGCCGCGCCATCCCCGAGCGCGAGAAGAGCTACCCCGAGAGCACCATGTTCGGCACCCTGCCGGCCTGGGGCCTCTACTGCCGCCACGTGCGCGGCCTCACCTTCCGCAAGCTGACGCTGAGCACCGCCCAGCCCGACCTGCGCCACGCCCTCGTCTTCGACGACGTCCAGGCCCTCACCCTCGACGGCTTCGAGGCGGCCTCCGCCAAGGGCGCCGCCCCGCTCGTCCGCATGGCCAACGTCCGCAAGGCGACCCTCCGCGGTCTCTCGCCGGCGCGGCCCGCCGATGTCCTCCTGCGCCTCGAAGGCAAGGACACGCGCGGCATCGCTCTCCGCGACAGCGACCTGTCGCGCGTCCGCAGGGTCGCGACCTTTGCGGACGGCGCCCCCGAGAGCGCTCTGTCCCTTCAGCCCAGTCAGTGAGGAGCACCATGCAGTACCGCCCCTTCGGCACGCTCGACTTCCAGGCCTCCGCCCTTGGCTTCGGCTGCATGCGGCTGCCGACGACCGACGGCGGCAAGCAGGTCGATGAGGACCTGGCCATCGCGATGATCCGCTACGCCATCGACCACGGCGTGAACTACATCGACACCGCCTACCCCTACCACGGCGGCCAGAGCGAGCGAGTGCTCGGCAAAGCCCTCGCCGACGGCTACCGCGAGCGCGTCAAGGTCGCGACGAAGCTGCCCACCTGGGCCTGCAAGAGCGCCGACGACTTCGACCGCCTGCTCGACGAGCAGCTCGGCCGCCTGGGCATCGACCGCCTCGACTTCTACCTGCTCCACAACCTCCAGGCCACCCTCTGGCCCAAGGTGCGCGACCTCGGGGTCGTCGGCTGGCTCGAGAAGCAGGCCGGCGGCGACCGCTTCGCGCACGCAGGCTTCTCGTTCCACCACAGCTACGAGCTGCTCGCCGAGATCCTCGAGGCCTTCGACGGCTGGGCGCTCGCGCAGGTGCAATACAACTTCATGAACGAGGAGGTCCAGGCGGGGACGAAGGGCGTCGAGCATGCGGCGGCCCGGGGCCTGGCCGTGGTCGTGATGGAGCCGCTGCTCGGCGGGTGCCTCGCGGCGCCGCCGCCGCAGGTCCGGGCCGTCTACGACGCGGCGCCCGTCGGGCGCACGCCGGCCGACTGGGCGCTCCAGTGGCTGTGGCACAAGCCCGAGATCGCCGTCGTCCTGAGCGGCATGTCCACGATGCAGCAGGTCGAGGAGAACGTGGCGAGCGCCGAGCGCTCGGGCGTCGGCACCCTGAGCCTGGCCGAGCAGCGCGTCATTGACGGGGCGCGCGAGGCCTACGGGGCGCTGGCCACCGTGCCCTGCACCGCCTGCGGCTACTGCCTCCCCTGCCCCGAGGGGGTGGACATCCCGGGCAACATCCAGCTCTACAACGACGCGCTCATCTTCGGCGGCAACCAGCAGTCGCTGAACCGCAATCTCTACCGCGGCCTGCCCGAGACGGCCCGCGCCGCGGCCTGCGTCGCCTGCAAGGAGTGCGAGGAGAAGTGCCCCCAGGGCATCGCCGTCAGTGACTGGATGCCCAAGATCGCCGAGCAGTTCTCACGCTGATCGACCACACCTTCTGCCGGCGCGCCCGCGCGGCTCTGGAGGCCGCGATTGACGGGGGCGTGCGAATGGGCTATGATCCGACTGTCTGGCGGTCTAGACGGCGATAGGGAACCAGGGAAGGCTCATGGCGGCCAACAAGCGCAAGCGTCGGACCATCTACCTGGACGTCTGCTGCCTGAACAGGCCGTTCGACGACCAGCGGCAGGACCGCATCCGTCTGGAAGCCGAGGCAGTGCTCGCCGTCCTGAGGCGACTCGAGGCTGGCGAGTGGCGTGGGCTGGGGAGCGATGTCGTGGACGAGGAGATCGCCCGGACGCCCGACCCAGGCCGCTGCCGACGCGTCAGGAAAGTGTCAGGGCTGATGCGCAAGCACGTGGACACCGACGCGGGGATAGTGCGGCGAGCCAGGGCTCTGGAGAGCATGGGCTTCCACGCGTTCGACGCCCTTCACCTTGCCTGCGCCGAAGCCGGCGGTGCGGATGTGCTGCTCACCACGGACGACCAGTTCCTGAGGGCCGGCGCGCGACACGGGGATCGACTGCACACGCGCGTCTGCAATCCTCTCGTGTGGCTCAATGAGGAGCTGGAGCGATGAATGAACGAGCGGGAGCGATGACCCTGGAGGAGATCCGGGTCGCTGGGCTCGACGCTCTTGCGCGCGACCTGGGGCCTGTCGGCATGGTCCGTTTCCTCCAGCAGTTCGAGACCGGTCGAGGAGACTATTCCGTCGAGCGCCACGGGTGGCTGGACGGCACGGACGTGGCTACCGTAGCCCGGCAGATCCGACGGCGACGCAAGAAAGGGCGATGAGGACCACGAGGTGAGGGGGCTCTGGCGCGAGCGGCGGAGGGAGATGCGCTGAGCGATGAGCTGCCCTTCCAGATCGCGGTGGCGGGCCTGGCGGTCGGGCTGAAGGTGGTGCGGCTGACGTCGTACCGCCAGACGAGCTGGAAGGCCAGCCTGCCCGCCTTGCGGCGCAACCCTTCCGACGTCGTGTTCCTGACCGTGTGCGGGCTCGCGTGGCTGGCGGGCTACATCGCCTACTTCGTCTACCCCGCGCGGATCGCGGGCTTCGGGCTCGGGCTGCCCGTCTGGCTGCGATGGGCCGGTGTGGGCCTCGGCGCGGCCTCGCTGGCGCTGCTGGGGTGGGCCGACCACGCGCTCGGCAGGAACCTGAGCGTGACCCTCGACATCAAGCCCGGCCACCAGCTCATCACCTGCGGCCCCTACCGTTGGGTCCGCCACCCCATTTACAGCTCGTCGCTGCTGTTCACCAGCTCGCACGTCCTCATCACGTCGAACTGGCTGGTCGGGCTCTGCCTGGTCGGTGGGATCGTCGTCCTCGTGCTGTGGCGCATCCCTCGGGAGGAGCGGATGATGCTCGCGGAGTTCGGCGACGCCTACCGTGCCCACATGCGCCGCACCGGCCGGCTCCTGCCGCGCTGGCGCCAGGCTGTCGGGCGGGAGCCTCGCCCTCCCAACTCCGTCAGCGGATGGGGCAGCTCTTCGTGAGGGCGCAGGGCAGGGCGGCGGCGACGACGCGGCGGTTGACGAGGTCGGCGACGTAGAGGCGGTCGCGCGCGCATTCCACCGTCAAGGGCCAGCCGAAGGTGAGACCGGGCTCGGGCAGCGGCGAGCCCGGGCCGCGGCTGTCCATGTTCCCGTAGGTGCCCAGGCGCGCCAGCTCGTTGCCGTTCGCGTCGAGCACGACGACGCAGAAGCGATAGACGTCGGGCACGAACAGCCGGCCGTAGGCGTCGATGTCGAACCGCGTGGTCTCGCAGTAGCAGCCCAGCTCGTGCTTGACGGGGTGGAGGCCGATGCGGCGGAACCACTGGGCGTTGACCAGTCGCACCGGGCCCTCCTTCTTCCAGGCGAGGTGGGCCTCGTAGCGGCCGTCGGGGTCGGCGAGGATGGCGCCGCCGGTGGGCGGGAACTTGATGACGGCGCCGCACTGCTTGTAGTCGATGCTCGGATGGTGCTCGGGGCCGTCGGTCGGGAGCTTGCCGCGGGCCCATTCGGGGATGCGTCGGCCCCTGGGCGCGAGCTGGGCGCCGATGTAGATGTTGCCCTCGCGGTCCGCCACGATGCCGCCGACCCGCGCGAGCTGCACCCGCAGCGCGCTCTGCTCGACCAGCGTGCCGTCGCGGTCCACGACGCGGACGTCGAGGTTGTCGATCTCGCGGTCCGCCTTGCTGGCGGGGATGTAGGCGCGGCCCTCGCGGTCGATGAAGAGCCCGGCCGCGCGGGTGTGGCCGTGCGGGAAGCCCTCGATGGCGTGCGAGCGCGCCGAGGCGAACGGAAGCGGCTTGCCGTCGGCGTCGTAGCGGCGGAGGGTCTTGGTGGTGAGGACGTAGAGGTTGCCGTCGCCGCCGGCGACCATCTCGCCGTAGAGGAGCTGCCACATGTTCTCGGCCTTCCGCCCGCCCGCCTCCAGCGGCTCGTAGAGGCCGAGGGGCGCGCCCGTGTCGGCGTGGTAGACGAACGAGGCGTTCGTGTGCATGCCGAACGCCGGGTGGCGGGTGATGAGCTTCGTGCCCGTGACGGTGACGTCGCCGATGAAGCCGAGCTGGGCCTGCTTCCGGCCCTTGAGCTTCGCCGCGATCACGTCGCCGAGCACCTCGAAGCGCTCGCCGCGGTCGAGCAGCTTCACCCAGCCGCGGTGGAAGTAGTGGATGCCTGCGACCCAGAGGACCGGCTCGTCGCCCGACTCATCGAGTGCGAGGTAGGCGCCGCCGCCGTAGGTGCCCTTCTTGCGGGGCACGCGGTAGCTCGCCACGGGCTTGGTCGCGGCGCGGGAGGTGAACTTGTGGACATGCTCGGGCCGCCAGTTGTGCGCGGCGACGTAGTAGTGCTGGTCGTTGAGCGGCTTGGGGTGGGTCTCGATGGTCAGGACGTAGACGGCGCCCGTCTTGCGGCTCACGATGACCGAGTCGGGCGTCTCGACGGGGATCTCGCCGACGAAGCCGCCGGCGGGGTCGAAGATGGCGATGCGGTCGTTGGCGTAGTCGGCGACGTAGACGTTGCCCTCGGCGTCGGTCGCCAGGCCCTCGGGCGCGTCGAGGCCCTCGGCCCCCTTGCCCGCGGCATAGAGCTTGCCGGAGAAGATCGCGGGCTTCGCCGAGCCGTCGAGCGGGAGCCGCCAGACGACGTTGCAGAAGCCCTTGCCCTTCTGCTTGCCGCTCGTGTCCTTCTTCCCCTTGCTCTCCTGCTCCGACTCCTCGCTGTCGCTCCCCTCCTCGGTCTCTTCCGCTTCCTCTTCCTGTCCCGCGCCTTCGCGCCGCTGCTCGGTCGCCCGTTCC
>CBFDBL010000492.1:0-5286 GCA_965603035.1 uncultured bacterium | reverse complement strand
CATGCCGTCGGCGAGGGGGCGGCACGCCAGTCGGTGGCCGTCGTGGCTGCGGGGCTGCTGGCGGAGGCGGGCGTCGCGTGGGCGGTCGTGGCGGCGGCGGCGCTGTGCCTGTCGGGGCTGCGGCTGGCGAGCGACGCCGAGCGCTGGCGGCGGCTCGTGGCCGACGTCGGGATGGGGTGCCCCGTGCACCTGACGCACGACGCGGCGGCGGGCCTGGCGTCGGGGAGCCGCGACGGGACTGGCATCCTGGTGATCAGCGGCACGGGCTCGCTGGCGCACGGCCGGCGCGGCGACGGCCGCGAGCATACGGTGGGCGGCCGCGGCCCACTGCTCGGCGACGAGGGGAGCGGGTTCGACATCGCCCATCAGGGCCTGCGTGCGGCGGCGCGGTCGCTCGACGATCGCGGACCGCGGACGGCGCTCGCGCGGCTGATCCCGGCGGGGGTGGGTGTGGGCAGCTTCGATGCTCTGCTGACGCATTTGGGCCCGTTCGCGAAGGAGCGGGTGGCCGCGGTGGCTCCCATCGTCTTCGCGGCGGCGCGGTCGGGCGACGCGGTGGCGGCGGGGGTGGTGGCCTCGGCGGTGGAGTCGCTGGCGCGGTCGGCGGCGGCGGTGGCGCGTCGGCTGTGGCCGGCGGGCGACGTGCCGCGGGTGGTGCTGGCGGGCGGCGTGCTGCGCGGCCAGGAGGGCTTCCGCGAGGCGCTGGCCGAGCGGGTGCGTGCGGTGGCGCCCGACGCCGGGTGCGGGCTGCCTGAGGTGGACGGTGCCGTCGGGGCGGCCCGCGTGGCGCGGCGATGGCTCGAGCAGCAGCGGTGAGACAGCGCGCCCGCCGCCGGGCAGCCGCGATCGGCCGCAACCATCGCTGCCCCAGGCAGTTGGCCGCGCGGGACGGGGATTTGAAAGCGATAGCGCCTTCTGGTATACTTCTCGCGGATTCTCAATAGCCTCGCAGGGCGCGCTGAGAGGGTGCGCCCAGCCCCGCAGGAGACAGGTGGATGGCGCGTAAGCGGCGCAAGCGGATCAAGTTCTCGCCGTTCCGCATGGGCAAGCGGTTCGAGAAAGGCGTGCTGGTCGCGCTGGGCGTGTTCCTCATGTTCATCTTCGCCATGCCCTTCCGGGGCGGCTGCCGCGGGCGGCAGGGCCCTGGGCCTGGGCAGGGCGAGGCGTGGGCGACGCTGGACGGCAGGAAGCTGACGTACGGGGAGCTGCGGGACCTGTCGCGCAGGTGGAACGCGGCGTTCGGCATCGAGCTCAAGGACTTCGCGGATGCAGGCTACCAGCTCGCGCAGTACTGCGAGGCCGAGCGGGCGGGCATCCACATCAGCGACGCGGAGGTGCACGACGAGATCCGCAACACGATGTTTCCGCGGCGCGTGCAGGTCGAGTATGCGATCGCGGAGACCAGCGAGTTCAACAAGGGCCTCGACGACCTGCCGGAGGCCCTGGCGGCCAGCCGCGCGGACAAGCTCGCCCGGCAGGCGGTCCTGGCGGTCAAGGGCGAGGTAGACGCGATCGTCGGCGAGGAGCTCCAGGGGGCGCTCAAGCGCGCCTGCTCGAAGGACGAGCTGGCCTTCGGCCAGACCGAGCCGTTCACCCGGCGAGCCGCCCGCCGCGAGCTCGACGCGATCCGCGATGCGCCCGACGCCGTCGGCCGCGTCTTCGACCAGCCCATCGGCCAGCTCACCGAGCCGCTGCGCGTCGCCGGCGGCTACTGCATCTTCCGCGTCGTCCTCCGCACACGCGGCTTCGGCCCCGACGCCAGCTACTACCAGGAGCAGGAGGGCTGGGCGGGACACGGCTACGGCACCCTCAGCGTCAAGAGCTACGCCGACACCCTGAGCGACATGCGCCTGACCCAGCCCGACCTCGAGCTGACCCTCCGCGAGCGGCTCGCCATCTCGATGCTCACCGAGCTGGTCGCCCGCACGGGCTCCACGCTCCCCGTCGCGACCCTCCGCGACCGCTACCTGCGCGACCACACCCAGGCCGTCGCCGCCTACTTCGCGCTCCACACCAGCGACTTCACCGACTCGGCGACCTACAGCGAGGACGACCTCCTCGCCTTCTACGACGCCCACAAGCAGCTCCAGCGCTCGGCGACCTCGCCCGGCTACCTCGAGCCGGAGCGGGTGAGCATCGAGTTCGTGCTCGGGCGCAAGGGCGACATCGCCAGGACCCTCGACGAGCCGACGCTCCAGCGCTACTACCGCCGCTTCCGCGACCGCTACGACGGTGAGTATGCGGCCGTGGTCGAGAAGGTGCGGCGGGACGCGGCGGACCACGAGCTCCAGCGGATCATCAGCACCATCGCTGGCCAGGCGGCGGACGAGGCGAACAGCGGGCGCACGCCCGACCTGGCGGCGCTCGCGAGCCAGGCCTCGCGGATGGCCGGCGGCGCCTTCGACTACGTCCGCAGCGCCCCCTTCTCCGCCGACGAGGCCGAGAACGTGGTCCCCCAGCTCCGCGGGGGGAAACTCGCCGAGGAGCTCTTCGGCGAGAAGGGCCGCCAGTACGTCGCTGCCGGCGAGGAACGCAAGCCCGGCACCCATGTCATCAGCGGCGACTTCACCTGCGAGGCCGGCCGCTACTTCTTCCGCGTCCTCCAGCAGCTCCCCAGCCACGGCGTGCCCTACGACGAGTTCGTCGCCTCGCCCGAGCGGCGCAAGCTGCTGGAGCGGGACATCCGGGTCCACCGCGCGTTCGACCAGGCGCGGGCCATGGCGGTGGCGTACCGGTCGAAGATCGGGCAGGTGGCCCTCGAGCGCCTGGCCGCCCGGGTCGGGGCGAAGCTCGCCTACACCGACTTCCTGGCGCCCGGCCAGCCCATCCCGCCGGTCGATGCCCCGATCGAGGCCCTCTACAACCAGCTCGCGCGCGGCGCCATCGGCGACGTGAGCGACGTCGTCGCCGTCGGGGGCCGGCTCGTCGTGGCCCGCCTCGTGGCCCGCGAGCAGCCCAAGGGCATCAAGCTCCAGGTCCTGACCTTCGCCGCCGCCGATCTCAAGGGCGACTACGAGCCGTCCGACTTCGAGCTCCAGGCGGCCTACGACGCCGACCCGTACGGCTTCCTCGATCCGCCGGTGCCCGTGCCCTTCGACGAGGTGAAGGCCGACATCGCGAAGCTGCTGCGGCGCCGGCGCGCCCTCGAGACCGCAACGGACCGCGCCGACGCGCTCGCCCGCGAGCTGGCCGCCGCCGACAAGCCCGACCTCGCCGCCGCGGCGGCCAAGCACAAGCTCACGCTCCACCGCGACGTCCAGGTCAAGCTCGCCGCCGCCGAGGCCACGCCGCACATCGGCAAGGCAGCGGGCTTCGCCGACGCCCTCGCTGCCATCGAGCCAGGCAAGGCGAGCCAGGCACTGGCCGATGCGGCCGGCCGCTACGTCTTCGTCCTCAAGACGCGCGACGAGAAAGCCGCCACCATCGACCTCGCCGCCGTCGCCTACGACGCCATCGCCGCCGACACGGCCGTCGATGACAAGGACGTGCGCCAGTACTACGACGACCACCGCGACGCCGCCTACGTGACCAACGACGAGATCCGCGAGGCACCGCCCTGGGCCGCGCTCGACGACGCTGCCGGGGCGCGGGTCCGCAAGCACGTGGCCGACGCCTGGGCCAGCAAGCCCGAGCGCCAGCGCCTTGCCGCCGTCCGCAACGCCGCCGTCCAGTCGCCCGTCACGGCACAGCGGCCCCTCGCCCTCACCGTCCGCACGGTCGGCCCCTTCCCGCTGTCGGACCCGCCTGCCATCTTCGCGGGCCAGCCCGAGCTGGTGGACGCCCTGCGCGAGCTCAAGCCTGGCGACGTGACGATGCCCATGGCCACTCAGACCCAGGCCGTCATCGCCTTGCTCGCGGCCCGCAAGCCGGGCGGCGAGGCCAAGGTCTCCGTCGCCGTCTTCAACGCCCCCGACTTCCTCAACGCGACCGAGGAGCCCTCCGACGACGAGGTCCGGCTCTACTACGAAGCACACAGGAAGGACTTCCGCGCCCCCGACAACGACGCGGTCCCGCCGCTGAGCGACAAGGACGTTCGCGAGCGGGTGGTCCGTGCGGTGAAGCTGGCCAGTGCGCGGGCCGCGGCGCGGGCTGCCGCCGCGAAGTTTCGCGCCGAGGCGGCCCGCACGTCGTTCGAGAAGGCCGTCACGGCCATGGGCGCCGATGCGCCCAACGTGCTGCGCGGCCTCTCGGCCACGGCCCCCCGACTCACCATCCCGAGCAGGGGCAACGTGCCGCGGCTCGCCGAAGCCGTCTTCGCCCTCGAGGAGCCGGGCCTCACCCCCGTCGTGGACGAGGCCGACGCCTCGTGCGTCGCGTGGGTCAGCGAGCGGCGGCCCGAGCAGCTCGTCGAGGTGGACGCCGCCGCCATCCGACGGCGGCAGGTCTCGGTCTACGGCCTCGAGGCCAGCGACGACGAGCTCGAGGCCCACTACGAGAAGCACAAGGAGAGCTTCCGCGTCCCCGAGCAGCTCCAGATCCACTACGTGGCGGCCGACTACGAGGCGCTCGGCAAGACGCTGACGGCGACCGACGACGAGCTGCGCCAGGAGTACGAGCGGAGCACGAAGGCCCGCGAGACCCTCTACAAGGACTGGTCGAAGCCCGGCGGCCTCTTCTTCCTGCCCTTCGAGAAGGCGAAGGACGACGTGCGCCGCAAGGTGGTGACCGACAAGGCGAAGGCCCGCGCACGGAAGCTGCTGGCCCAGGCGGCCAAGGCGCTCCGCAAGCAGGGCGCGAAGGCGGACTTCGCGGCCTACGCCGCGACGGTCGAGGGCCTCGAGTCGGGCACCAGCAGCTTCTTCGACTCCGAGGCCGCGGTGCTCGACCCCATCGGCCGCGCGCCCGAGACGGTGAAGCGCGCCTTCGCCGCCAAGGAGGGCAAGATCGTCGGGCCCGAGTTCGGGCCTGAGGCCGCCTGCGTCTTCCGCCGCGGCAAGCTCGAGCCCTCACACATCCCGCCGCTCGACGACCAGCGCTTCACGGTGCAGGCCGATCTGCTCCGCCGCCGCGACCTCGACCGCGCGCTCTCCGTCGCCGCCTCCCTCCACGCCAGGATCGAGGACGCCCTCGCGAAGGCCGAGGACGCGCGCGCGGCGTTCCGCGCCGCCGTCGAGACCGAGCCCGTGCTCGCCGAGCTGCCCGTCCCGGCCCGCGTCACCGTCACGAAGCCCTTCTATGCCCTCGGCGCCGGCTGGTACCGCAGCGACGCCATCCCAGGCCTCGGCCGCAAGCCCGAGCTCAACCGCGCCATCTTCCGCCTCCGCACCGGCGACGTGACCCCGATCA
>CBFDBL010000491.1:0-5295 GCA_965603035.1 uncultured bacterium | reverse complement strand
TCTGGTAGTCCATGAACTGCTCGCCGGCCAGGGTGTGGCCGACGTAGGCCTTGAGCCCCACGATGACGTCGTCGATGGCCTCGTCGATCGTCTTCTGCTGGAGGGGTGCGTTGTCGAACCGCCAGGTGAATGTCCGGAGCGCCTCCTGGGGCTTCCCCCAATACAGGTGCAGGTAGCCGCGCCAGCGGCGGCCCGCGAAGTCGTCGGGGAGACTGCCGAGGGTCTTCTTGAACAGGGCCTCGACGTCGGCCGGGGGCGCGTACTGGATCTTGGCGAGCGGGTCGGCCACGTCGTCCTCGGTGCCCGCCTTGCCGTCCCTGCCGTTGGGGCCATAGGACTGGAAGGTGACGAACCGGTTGGCCACGGCTATGGATCGGTGGCGGGCCTTGAGCGTCTGCATGACGAGGTTGACGGCGTCGGTGATCTCCTTCTCGGCGTTCGGAGCTGCGCCGTAGAGCACTTTGGCCGCGGCCAGCGCCTCGTCGAAGCGCCGCTGCTCCATGAGAGCCTGCGTCGTGAGGCGCTGCGCCGCGAAGCACAGGGCGAGCTCCTGTGGGTAGGCGGCAGTGATGCGCTGGCACGCGGCCGCGGCGTCGGCCCAGCGCTTGTCGGCGGCGAGCTGTCCCGCGTGGTCGAGCTGGAACCGGGCCCGTTGCCCTCGGTTCCTGGCGAACAGCTCGTCCGCCTTGGCCAGCCATTCCGCGGCCTGCTGCGGGTCCTTCGCCAGCTTGCACAAGGCGAGCAGGGCCTCGCGGCGCAGCTCGGGCGGCACCTTCGCGTCGGGGTGGACCAGCTTCTCGCCGGCCGCTCGCGCGCCGTCGGCGTCGCCTGCGGCCATCAAGGCGGCCAAGTGGGCAGACTCGACCTTCGGCCGCGCCGGATGGTCGGCCGGCACGACGGCCATCAGCACCTGGCAGGCGCGCACGGCACGCTCCTGCATGGCCTTGGCCTGGAGCACGCGCACGTCGCCCAGCAGCGTCGTGATGAGCACGTCGCGCGTCGCAGCGTTGTCGCCGGTGGCGTCGAGGACGGCTCTGGCCGCTTCCGGCACGGGGCGGCCCCCCGCCACGGCGTCGAGCCGCGCGAGGCCGAGCCGAGCCGTGCTGGCCAGTTCAGGGCGCTTCGCATCCCTGGCGACGGCCTCGAGCAGCGGTCGCAGGTCCTGGCCGAGCAGCGCCGTCAGGGCCACGCGCCAGGCATGCCTGCCGTAGACCTCGCTGAGCGCCTGACGGGCCGCCGGGTCGGCCCCGGCCGCGTTGGTCAGCGCAATCAGGTATTGGGCGATCCGGCCCGCGTAGCGCGAGCCGCCCTGGGCGTAGTAGCTCTCGAGCGCGCCCGCGAGCGCGGCCCAGTCGGGCGGATTGCGCCGCAGCGCCCACTCGGCCCGCGCGTGGCAGCCCTGGGGCGGGGCGTCCAGGTCCCCCACCTTGCCAGGATCGGCCACGCGCGCGAGCGTCAACCCGTCGAACCACACGGTGCCCGTCGAGCGGCCCCAGCTCCCGTACTCCAGCGCGACCACCACCAGGCCGTTGCCGGGCGCGATGAAGTCCACCGTCTCCTGCACCCAGTCGGTCGTGCCCTCGTGGGGCATGGCGCTCTCGATGATCTGGCCATTCTTCTTGTTGCGGACGGTGATGGTAGCGCGGACCTGCGCGCCGAGCACCGCCACGTAGTCCTGGGTCCGCACCCAGCCCGTCACCCGGTACAGGGCCCCCGGCGTGACCCGCACGGGCGTGCAGTAGTGGCAATCCGTCGGCTTCGTCGCCCCGATGCGGAACGCGAGCGCTCCTTCCTTCTTGACCTTGGCGTCCAGGGCGCAGACCTCAGGCGTGTCGCAGCCGCCTCGCTCCCACCCGACGGGCACGCGGTCCTCACCGAGGCCCGCCTCGAAGCCACCGTGGGGCAGCGCCTCGCTCGGGGGCTCCCCGGCGTGAAGCCCGCACAGGGCCGCCACGAGCAAGCCTCCGATGCCTGCCGCCACACGAGCCCACTTGCTCATAGCGGTCTCCTTCCGCAGGAGAAGGTCAAGCGTGTGCAGGCCCTATGCCCACACTGACAGTGCGTCTCCGACGTGCAGGCGCACCGCACCGGCGCACGCGCATCGTGGTGTGAGGACTTCGCCACGCGCCGCCCTCGCACGCGGGGCTCCCATGGCCATCAAGACCGCCCGATCGGGGAGAATAGACCAGGAGAAGCAGGTGAGAAAACTGACGTAGCAACGCCCCAGTTCCGCCGCGCCGCGCCGCGCGACGGCTTCTCCTGACACCTCCACGACGGCGGTCATCTAAGCAGCGCTAACACCGTATTGCCTAAAGTGCTCCCCCAGTACCCCGCATTATACTCCCGCCGTACTGGTTCACAAGCCTTTTCTCGAAGTTCTCTGCTGGCCCTCAAGAGCAGTGTTGGGTGCGGGCACCCGGCTGCGTGTGCCCGGCGCGTGAGCGGCGCGAGAGAGGCGGCAACTACGGAGTCGGGGGCAGGGAAGACAGGGGACCCTCCGTGGCGGACCCTCGGCCGAAGGAGGGTGCCTGGGCGCTCAGTCGGGAAGCAGCGACCGCCCGTCCGTGTCCCCAGGCGGCGGCAGGCGGAGCAGATGCAGCACCGTGGGGGCGATGTCGCGGGCGCGGGCCTGGGGCGCGTCCGTCCTCCTGTTGATGAAGAGGATCCCAGGCACACGGGAGGGCTCGACGAGGTGGTCGCCGCTCCAGCTCTCGCGGTTGTCCTCGATGGTGGTCTCGGCGTTTCCCCCGATGGCGGTCCGCCACGAGGCGCGGTAGCCCGGCCGGTAGCCGACGACCAGATCGGGCGCCTCGGCGAGGAACGGCCCATCGTAGAGGCTGGCTGCGTCGTACGCCCGCTCGACGACCTGTTGGCCTGTGCTGGGGTCGCGGAGCTCGCACAGCGTCTCCGCGATCCGCCGCTTGAGCTCATCGGCCTCGTCGTCGGGTGCGACGATGCCGTCGCGCTCGCGGCCGCGGAGGTTGAGGTAGATGCTGGTGAAGCCGACGGCGTAGGCCTGAGTGCGGCGCCAGTCAACGCTCCGCAGCAGGGCCTGCTCCTCCGCTCTGGGCGCCGCGTCCACGGACATGAAGCCGTTCTGGACAAGCCAGGCGTTCAGGTGGACGGCGCGGCGGAACGCGGTGAAGCCGTGGTCGGAGAGGACGAGGAGGGCCGTCGCGGCGTCGATGGCGTCGAGGAGGCGGCCGAGGACGCGGTCCACGCGGCGGTAGATGTCGTCGATCACGCGACCGCGCTCGCCGTCGCCGGGTGGCCAGAAGACATGCTGGACCCGGTCGGTGGTGTCGAAGACGAAAGCCAGCAGACCCTCGGAGAGGCGGTCGAGCTCGTGCCAGAGCATGGCCTCGCGCTCCGCCATGACGGTGTCGCACAGGTCGAGGAACGCGTCGGCGTCGAAGCAGCCGTCGCGGAGCGCGTTGGTGTCCTCGGGCATGCCGAGGGTGTGGTAGTCGCCGATGGCCTCGGCTAGTTCGGCCGCGTAGGCGTCGGGGTGAGACAGGATGAATGCCGGGTCGCGGGGATCGGCCTGGATGGGCGACAGGTAGAGCTCGACGTGCGGCGTCACCGAGGCCAGGTGGAACCAGCACAGGCCCCTGACCGTGCGGACGACGTGCACGGTGAAGGCAATGCGGACCGGGCCGCTCCACCGGCCCTCGTCGAGCTCATGCTCCTGGTCGGCCAGTCTCACAGTCACCCGACGGGCCTCGCGGTCCACGCGCAGCTCCATGGGCACGCTGGCCCGCTCCGGCCCCGTGACACTGGTATGCATCGTCGCGGCGGCAGCGGGAAGGCGGACCACGTCGCCCTTGAGCCGGCGGGCCTCCGACGGCGGGGCGTCGCGGGTGGTGTAGAGGGTGTAGCGCCCCAGGTTGGCCTTGAGGTCGGGGACGCCGAGGCCGGCGAGCATGGCGCCGCTCACCGGCTCGGGCGGCAGGGTCAATGGCCAGCGGACCACGGTGGTGGGGATGCCGGCCTCCGACGTCACGCTCCAGAAGGGGGTGGCGCCGCGGACTGGGAGGAACATGGCGCGTCGGCGGCCGAGCAGGTTGCGAGGGTTCGGCCTGAGGATGGAGAGCTCGGGCCGATACCGGCGAGGGTCGCGGCGGACGAAGTCGTAGACCCCGTGGCGGCCGGGATTGCTGCCCGTGGCGATGGTGGACCAGGCGACGGGGCTCTGCGGGGGGGTTGTGGTCGCCAGGCGGCGGTACGCGCCCAGCGCCCGCAGCCGTGCGAACGCGGGCGCCTGCCCGCCATCCATGAGCCGCTCGAGGATCCTGGGGTCCAGGCCGTCAATGCCCAGGACGATCACCTTCCGGGCGGCGGCGCTCATCGGACCTCCCCCGATGGCGTCTCGACCAGGTCGAGGACGACGCCTGCTCCGACCACCGCGCCTCGACGCTCCAGCACCACCCGCCCCAGGCACGGGGTGCGCGGGAACGGCTCGGCCACGACGGGCGCGGCCAGCTCGAGGTCCACCTCGCCGACCTCCGCCTCCATCACCGCTCCCGCGTCCTCCTCCACGACGTCCAGCGAGGCCGTGTCCACGCGCCGGCGGACCGCGGCCACGCGGCACTCGGCCTCCTGGGTGGACAGTCTCAAGGTCAGGCTCTCGCCCCGCCGCAGCGGCTCGTCGCCCATCCAGAAGAGCCGCACGCCCAGCGCCGACGCCAGGAACGGCATGTCGCCCGGATCGCAGAGGACCTGCCCGCGGCGGACGTCCACGCCATCGGGGAGAGTGACACCGACGCACTCACCAGCCTCTGCCGCCCCGCGGTCGCTGTGGAACCGCTCGATGCTCAGCACCTCGGTCGCCAGCCGGTCCGGCAGAACGACGACCCGCGAGCCGGCCGCCAGCGACCCGCCCTCCACGCGGCCGGCGGCGATCCGCCGCCCGTCGAAGCGGTAGACGTCCTGCACCGACAGGCGCAGCGGGCGCTCGGCTTCCTCGACGACCCGCGTCCGGGTCAGCACATCGAGCACCGTGGGGCCGTCGTACCAGGGGGCCCGCTCCGACGGCGCCGCGACGTTGTCGCCGACCGTCGCGCAGACGGGCACGCACGCCGTGCAGGTCAGGCCCGCACGGCTCAGCAGCCGCTTCGCCGCGTCCGCCACCGCATGGAAGCGCTTCTCGGCGTACCCCCCCAGGTCCATCTTGTTGACGGCGACGATGCAACAGTCGATCCCCAGCAGCGACAGCAGGAAGGCGTGGCGCCGGGTCTGCTCGCAGAGGCCCTCCGAGACGTCCACGATCAGCAGGGCCGCGTCGGCCTGGCTGGC
>CBFDBL010000490.1:0-5308 GCA_965603035.1 uncultured bacterium | reverse complement strand
ACGCCTCGCGCCGCGACGCGTCGAGCGAGCCGTGGAGGGGCCCGAACCAGTTGTAGAATCCCGTGCACAGGCTCTGCCAGCGCTGGAGGTCGAAGGGGGGGATATCGGGCTTCGGCGGGCGGGTCGCCCAACTGTGGACGAGCCAGCCGCCGACGCCGAGCACGACGACGGCGACGGCGGCGAGGGCGAGTCGCTTCGCCGCGGCCTTCCCCCGGCGGATGCGGGCGATCTGGTCGCCGAGCCACTCGAGGGTGAGGGTGTCGGCGCCCGCCTCGGGGTCGAGGATGCGCTCGCAGAGCTGGCGCCAGGCCTCGCCGCTGCGCCCGAGGCGCCGCCAGTCCTCGCCCTTCGCGATGGGCCAGCCGCCGAGCCGCTGGAAGAGCTTGTGGACGACCAGGCGGTAGAGGATGTGGCCGACGGCGCGCACGTCGGCCTCCTCGCCCGCCGTCCTGGGCAGTTGGCTCGTCGCGAGCGGGTCGGCGAGGACGACGTGCGTGCGGGTGATGTCGCCTGCGGTCTCGACGAGGACGTTGGAGGGCTTGAGGTCGCCGTGCGGGCGGTCGCAGGCCTGCCGCAGCTCGCGGAGGCCCTGAACGATGGCGTCGAGGATGGTGCCGAGCGCCACGGCGCTGAAGCGCACGCGGCTGGCCACGAGCTGGTGGAGCGAGCGCTGGTAGTACCGCGAGACGTAGTAGGCGCCGCTGGAGCAGCGGCCGCACTCGTGGATGGTGGCCCAGTGCTCGGCTCCCGCCTCGGCGACGCGGCGCTGGGCGTCGGCGGATTCGAGGAAGAGCTCGACCTCGGCGGCGGCTTCCTCACCGGGCATGGAGTCGAGGGGGCGGAACTCCTTGACGAGGTACTCCGCGAGGGCGTCGGCCGGTGCGTCTGCGAGGCGCGCGGTCCACACGGTGGCCAGACCGCTGCGGAAGACCTCGCCAACGGTCTCGTAGCCGCCGAATCGAGCCATGCTGTGGGGGCGAGGCGTCAGCGGCGCTGCGGCGGCGGCGGGGGCGGCTTGGGCGGGGTCAGGCAGTCGATGCCGCGGGGGGAGACGTGGAAGCGGATGCGGCGCCTGCCCCAGAAGTAGCCGGCCCATCGCTGCTTCTCGAGGGGCAGCACGATGCGGCGCACGTCGGCCTCGCCGGGCTTGTCCTGCGCGGTGCGCGGGTAGTTGCACAGCACCATCAGGTGCATGGCGCCCTTGGCGCGCCAGCGGTCCCACACCTGGTTGGTCCGCGAGAGGACCTGGGTATAGGGGGGCTGTTCGCCGAAGGTGACGACGGCCGTCTGGCCCTGGCGCGCGGAGGTGACGCGCTGGGGGTCGTCGGGCATCCAGTACTTGGTGACCGAGTAGGCGTGCCACACGGGGTGCTCGACGCGGTTGACGGCCACGAAGTTGACCTCGACCGAGGGCACGGTGCTGAGCTCGGCCTGGAAGGCCTGGGGGTCGAGGGTCACGTCGAGGTCGAAACGGCCCATGCCGGTGCAGCCGACGGCGGCGGCGAGCAGGAGCGGCAGGGCGACGGTCAGGCCTCTGTGCGTGGGCATCGGGCGGTTCCTTTCCTCGCAGGTCGGGGCGACAAGCGGCTCGCTTGCCGGGGACAGGGGTCCGCAAGCGGCGGCTTGCGGCGACGGGCACGGCTCAGCGCTCCTCGGCGCCGGCGAGGCCGGTGAGATGCTGGCGGACGACGGCGTGGATCTCGCGGTTGAAGCGCCAGTCGATGACGATGAGGCTGCGGGTCCGGACCAGCAGGGAGTCGAGGTCGGCGATGGCGCGGTCGAAGGCGCGGTGGATGGCGCCGGGGTTCGTGTCCCCAAAGTCGCGGCACGTGCTGTCGGGGCCCATGGCGGGGAACATGCGGACGATGGCGCCGAGGGTGTCCCACCACAGCTCGGTGGGGACGATGTCGAAGACCTCGTCGGGGGTGACCTCCTCATGGGTAAGTCGCTGGGGGCCGAGGTTCTGGACCCAGCGGGGGTCCGCGTCGAAGAGCCGTCGGATGCGCTCGCCGAGCGCCAGCGACCCGTCGTAGTCGACCGCCACCTGGCGGGCGAGGCTGTGGACCTCGTCGAGGGCTTTGGGCAGGGTGTTCTCGTTGTCCACGAGCAGGGTGCGCACGGCGAGGACGCCGAGGCTGTAGAGGTCGCAGGGGCTCGAGAGCAGGGGGACGACCTCGAAGGGGGTGTCGTGGAGGGGGACGCCCTCGGCGGCGCGCAGGGCGGCGACGACGTCCTCGCCCAGCTCCTGGCCGACGGTGCGGAAGCGCCATTCGCCCTCGGCGAGCGCGGCGTCGGGCTCGAGGTAGGCGTAGATGTCCGTCCGCCCGCGGCCCGGGTTGAGCCGCAGCCAGATGAGGTCCATGTGGGCGGCCTCGAGCCGCTCCTGCGTGACGAAGGTGCCCTCGAGGATGATGCGCTTCCTGGCGTCGGGCAGCACCTGGCGGATGCGCACGGTGCCGCGGCCCCGCACGGCGGCGCCGGCGGGTGCGGGGCGGAAGACCGAGATGCCGACGCCGCCGGCGCGCAGGTAGTACTGCACGTCGCTGGCGACGATGGGCAGGGCGATGGCGTCGCCGGGATCGACGAGGACGGCGCGCGCGGTCCACAGGAACGGCAGGCCCCGCCCGGGCTCGCCGAGGCGGATCTGGAAGCTGTCGGCCCGCAGGTTCAGCAGCGGGCGCTGGTGGTGCTTCACCATGGCCTGTGCGGCGGCGACGGCGTCGGCGAGCAGGTGGAGCTTGAGGTGGAGGGCCTCGACCAACCTGCCCCAGCGGCCGTGCTCGCCGAGGAACAGCCGGCCGGCCACGGGCTGGCCCGCGCCCACGTCGCGCAGTTCCTCGTATTGCGAGCCGAGCGCCAGCGGCGTGCGGCCGTGGAGCACGCCATCCCACCCCGCGCCGCCGAGCAGGTCGGCGAAGGCCTCGTAGCTGATAGGGCTGAGGTGGCGGATGAGCATGAGCCCGCCGGCGGGGTTCAGCGGCACGTAGTCGCCGTGCTCGCGGAGCATCTCGGCCAGCGAGCGCGTCTGGTCGGCGGTCGGCGCGTCGGGCGTGGTGGGGACGAAGGTCGTCCGGTCGCCGAGCGCGGGCAGGTGGAGGTAGCGGTGGAGGCTGGTGCTGTAGGGCGGCAGACCCTTGGCGGCCAGGAGGGCGTCGTCGGTGCACAGGGCCCACGGGCAGCTCGAGGCGGGGTCCACCGGGGTGACGATGCGCTGGCGCTGGACGTCGATGAAGGTGGGGAGGGGGTGGGTCTCCTCCCATCCCGTGGCGACGAGGGCGGTCGCATCGAGGTCCTGGACGGCGCGGTAGTGGGCGCGCCAGCGCTGGTCGAGCACGGTGTTGGTGAGGGCCTCGCGGCACGCGGCGATCACGTTGACGAGCTGGTCGAGGTTCTGGACCCACACCTCGAGCCACTGCTGGACGTCGCCGTTGGCGTCGGCGGTGCAGCCGAGGAGGACCTGGGAGTCGATCATGTCGCGCAGGACCACGAGGTGTCCTGCGGCGGGGTCGGGCTCGGGCCGGACGACGACGCAGATGCGCAGGGGCGCGGCCTCCTGGTCGGCGCTCACGGGGATGGCGACGTAGCCCGCGGGCAGGGAGGCGAGCGCGTGCTTGGGTGGGGCAGGTGACATAGGGACGGCGCCTCGATTGCCGTGAAGGACGGACGGGGCGCGAGGCGCCCGCAGGCACGCGAGCTGAGGGTGCCGGCGGGGCGGAGCGCGGATCTCGCGATGCGGGTTACCAGTATAGTGCCGGGGCGACGCCTGTCAACGCTTTTGTGCGGGCCCAAAATCCCGCGCGCCGGCCGTTGACACGGCGGCGCGCGGGCGGTATGATGCGGTGGGCGGGATGGCCCGGCGGCGCCGTGTCAACGGCCCGCCTGAGCGACTTACAGGAGGCGCCTGGACATGGGCAGTGGCATGCCCGCGGCAAGGATCGGCGACCTGACGGCACACGGCGGACCCATCATAGGGCCGGGCGCGCCGACGGTGATCATCGGCGGCATGATCTCCGTCCGCGCCATGCCGGCCATGGACCAGTGCACCTGCCCGATGTTCGACGGCCCCGTACCACACGTGACGGGCACCATCCTCAGGGGCAGCAGCACGGTGTTCATCGCCTACTTCCCCGCCGCGCGCGTGAGCGACCCGATCGGCCCGCCGTCGAATTGCAAGGGCAACGCGATCGCCCTGGGCTGCTTCACCTGCCTGATCGGCTAGTAGCCCGACGTCGGCGCGCCGGCGAGCGCCCCCCCTCGATCTCATCCTCGCCCATACCCTTTGGGACCGTCACCGACAGCGGGGCCAGGGCAGCTTGCGCCCGCCCCTGGCCGGGCAGGAAGTCGGCGTGGCCGAGACGCTCGAGCGACAGCAAAGAAAAAGTAGAGCGACTCCCGAAAAAAACTTGCCCCGCCGATCCCCGTCCTAAGTGCCCTCCACGTCAAGACGTGCGCCGTTGCCTCGCGCCGTAACGCCGGCGGCGACGGTCATTTGCCGGGAGACTATGACCTATAGGGGTGGAGAAGAAGGGTTCTCTGCCGGCCTTGGGGAGCCCGGCTTCTCGTACGAGCGACGCTCGGAGGCGACGGAGGACCCAGTCTGCCAACAAGCTTCATGGCCGACCCGTCGCCGCACGCTGCTCTTTGACAATTCGGAATCGATTCGGCCAGCCGCCCGCCAGGGGGCCGGGCCCCAGGCCTGGGGTTCCAGGTTCCGGGCGCGAGGCAGGAGCGGTCGCGTCCGTCCCGGAACCCGGGCCTTGGAACCGCTTGCCCTGCGGGGGAGCGCCCGCGGCCGGGACTGACGCCCGAGCTGGCGGGCCTCACCCATCACTGGCTGGGCTGGGCTGTCTCGACGAGCGGGACGATCTCGCGGCGCACCTGGCCGCGCTCGGGCAGGAAGCGGAGCAGGGTGTTCGGGGCCTCGTCCTCGAGGAGGAACCGCTGGACGGGGCCGAAGACGGTCTCCATCTCCTCCCGGTTGCACAGGGGGAGGTAGACTCGGAAGACCCGTGGGTCGTAGTAGCGGAAGTAGAGGACCTTGCCGTCGGGGTCGCGGACCATGGTGAAGGTGCGGAAGTGGCGGAGGAGGACGTAGAGCGGGGCGGGCGAGACGGCGAAGATGCCCCAGTGGTTGCCCCAGCCCTTCTCGAGGACCCACTGGGTGCAGGGCGCGTCGGGGCCGAGGTGGACGAGGTAGGGGGCGACCTGGGCGATGTCGGGCGCGAGCTCGCCGCGGAAGAAGCACTCGTGCTCGGTCTCGAGCTCGGCGAGCCGCTGCGGCAGGTCGGGCGCCGAGGCGCCGTCGAGG
>CBFDBL010000489.1:0-5342 GCA_965603035.1 uncultured bacterium | reverse complement strand
CCCCCGTCGCCCGTGCCAGCTCACGCAAGTAGAACGACTCACCTGGGTGCCCGAAAAGCACCCCCAGCACCGCTAAGCGGGTCTTGCCGAACAGGATCGACACGTCGCTGTCTCGCCTCGTACTCATTTCGGTTACAATCGTACTCAATCTGGTTACGGCATGCAAGCCCTTTCCGGTGCAGGCAGGACGGGCTTGACGAGGACGAGGCGGGAGATTCTCGTGGCGGCCCTTGACATACCGTCATCCAGCGGTATACTATACTGCGCGCCCGCCGGGAAGATAACTCCCTCGCACCCTCACAGGCTTCGGGGTCCGGCTGCGCCGTCTCGGCGCGGACGGAGCCCGAGGCCATCGCGAAGGTCTTTGAGAGGGGGGTGTGGGGGGATGGGGTTTCTGCCGAGAAAGCCCTCCCCCCGCATCCTGCTCTGAAAGGGGTTTCCCCATGAGCGAACGGCGACGCGTGGCGGTGATGTTCGAGCTGGATGGGGCGGCGCGCGATGTGCGGGAGCGGGTGCGGGGGATCCACCAGTGGGCGGAGGAGCATCCAGGCAGGTGGACGCTCGTCCACGACCCCTATGCTCGCGAACACCTCGGCGACTACGACGGCATCCTCGGGCCTGGCGGCAGGCCCATCGCGAAGGAGACGCGCGCGGCGGGCGTGCCCTTCGTCGCGGCGACGACCCATGCCGTCAACGTGCGGATGCAGCGGGTGTGCGAGAACCGCCGACAGGGCGGCGTGCTCGCCGCGCGCCACCTCATCGAGTGCGGATACCAGCGGTTCGGCTTCCTCGGCCACAACAACAACCTGGCGTCGAGCCTGCTCGAGGGCGGCTTGAAGTACACCGTCAGCCGCCGCGGCTTCGGCTGCATCATCCACGTCCACGCGCGGCGCCAGCGCCGGCGGGCGGCGACGTGGGCGCGGTTCCGCGGGCACGTCGCCGATCTGCTCGACGAGGTCGGCACGCCCGCGGGCATCCTCGCGGCGACCGACGTCCTGGCGCTCCATCTGGCCGAGGAGTGCGCCCGCAAGGGGCTCGCCATGCCCCACGACGTGGGCATCGTGGGCGCGGGCGACGACCCCGCGGTGTGGGGCGGCGCGCCGCTGCCGCTGAGCAGCCTGTCGTTCCCCTGCGACGAGGTGGGCTACGACGCGGCCCGCCTGCTCGAGCACCTGATGCGCGGCGGGGCGCCGCGGTGGCGGACGGTGTATCTGCGGCCGACCCTCGTGGCGCGGGCGTCCACGCGGCGGGAGTTCTTCAACGACGCGGCGGTGGCCGACGCGCTGAACTGGATCGCGCGGCACGCCTACAAGCCGATGCGCGTGGCCGACGTGGCGGCGGCGGTGGGGGTGCCGGCGCGCACCCTGCTCCGCCGCTTCCAGCGCACCCGCCACCGTACCATCGCCCAGGAGATCACCCGCGCGCGGCTCCATCACGCCGAGGACCTCTTGCAGGCGACCGAGGCGTCGGTGGACGCCATCGCGAGGGCGGTGGGCTTCGCGCGGGGGGCGCACCTGCACCGGGTGTTCCGCGCGTTCCACGGCACGACGCCCGGCGCCTGGCGGCGGGGCCGGCCGCTGCCGCCGTGGGTCGATCCCACCGACTACGGCCGCGCCAAGCACCTCATCGAGCACACGCGGCTGACCGTCGGCACCATCGCGGCCATGACCGGCTTCGGGCGCGCCCGCGACCTGCGGCTCGCCTTCGTCACCCGCGAGCGGCGCTTCCCCGGCGAGTACCGCGCCGAGCACTGGAAGGCCCACCCCCACGCCACCGAGCCCAGGCACGGCGAGCCCGACTACCAGATCGTCATCCACCACGACGGCCCACGGGACGGGCCGGACGATGGGGTCACGGCCGAACAGGAGTGGGCACGGCTGGTGGAGGAGAACACCAAAGCGGAGACGCCCGCCTGAGCCCCTGCCTCGACCCTCCCGTCAGGCCGCCGCCCAGTCCTCGACGGCAAGAGCCGGGACGCGTCGGAACTCGCGGGTGTTGTGGGTGACGAGGGTGCAGCCCAGCGCGAGGGCGTGAGCGGCGATCAGCAGGTCGAGGGGGCCGATGGTCTGGCCGCGGCGCTCGAGTTCCGCGCGGAGGAGGCCATAGGCCTCGGCGGCGCGGTCGTCGTAGGGCAGGGTGCCGAAGGAGGCGAGGAACTTCTCCAGGGCGCTCCGCGCCTCGTCGGGACGCGAGCCCTTGGCGATGCCATACTCCAACTCGCTGACGGTGATGGCCGAGACCCAGATGTCGCCAGGGTCGTGCTCCTCGACACGCTGGAGGACCTGCGGCGGGTCGCGCTTGATGAGGTAGATGCAGATGTTGGTGTCGAGCATGTACCACATCAGAACGGCTCCCGCTGCTCGTGCTCACCCTGGTCGGGGCGACCATCTGCCATGAAGTCGTCGGGGAACTCGTCGAGGCTCTCGCGGAGGAGCGCCCAGGGGTCACCCTTCGGGTAGAGGATGACGGCGCTGCCGACGCGCTTGACGTAGACCTCGGTGCCCTCGAAGCGGCATTCCTTGGGCAGCCGCACCGCCTGGCTCCCCCCGTTCATGAACAACTTCGCCGTGTGCATGGTCGCGTCTCCTTCCCGCGAGTATCTACTTGAGTATATACATCGCGCGCCTGGGATGTCAACCCCATCGCAAGGGTCAATGGGGAAGCCGCTCTCCTCAAGAGAGGTTGCCCCCGGATCCGCATCCTTGATCGACATGGCCCGTCGGCCTATACTCGCGTCGGCAGCGCAGGGTCACCCGGTCACGGAGCGGCGAAGGAGATGAGCGATGGCAGCGGAGCAGGGCGGGTCGCGGCGCGAGTTTCTGGCGACGACGACGGGCGCGGCGCTGGGCGCGATGGCGCTCCAGGCGGGCGTGCACGCGCAGGGCAGCGACGTCATCCGCATCGGGATGATCGGCGCCGGCGGACGATGCACCGGCGCCGCCGCCAATGCGATGAACGTGGATAAGGGCGTGCGCCTGGTCGCCATGTGCGACATCTTCATGGACCGCGTGAAGGCGCGGCGCCAGCACCTGAAGGCGAAGTACAAGGACCAGGTGGACGTGCCCGACGACCGCTGCTTCGACGGCTTCGGCGGCTACGCGAAGGTGCTCGAGCACGTCGACGCCGTCTGCATCGCCAACGCCGCCAAGTTCCACCCCTTCCACATGATGGCGGCCATCCAGGCCGGCAAGCACGTGTTCGTCGAGAAGCCCCACGCCATCGACCCCTACGGCGTCAAGATGGTCCGCGCCGCCTGCAAGCTCGCCGAGGAGAAGAAGCTCAGCGTCGTCTCCGGCCTCCAGAGCCGCTTCCACCCCGCCTACCAGGCCACCGTCCAGCAGATCCACGACGGCGCCATCGGCGACATCGTGACCATCGAGGAGAACTTCCTCCGCGGCCCCTACGGCCTCTACGGCCGCAAGCCCGGCATGGGCGAAGTCCTCTACCAGTGCTCCAACCAGTACCACTTCGTGTGGCTCAGCGGCGACGACGTGCCCCAGAGCCTCGTCCACAACGTCGACCGCTCGCTGTGGGCCCTCAAGGGCGAGATGCCCGTGAAGTGCCACGGGATGGGCGGCCGCTCGGGCAGCTTCGGCGAGATCTTCGGCAACGTCTTCGACCACAACGCCGTCGTCTACGAGTTCGCCAGCGGCGCCACCATCTACGCCTTCTGCCGCACCGTCCGCCGCTGCTACAACGAGAGCTCGTCCATGGTCTACGGCACCAAGGGCCGCGCCAACGTCATGGGCGGCTGGATCGACGGCGAGACCAAGTGGCGTTTCAAGGGCCGCTCCCGCAGCCCCTACGACATCGAGCACGACACCCTCCTCAAGGCCATCCGCACAGGCAAGCCCGTCAGCAGCGGCTACCACATGGCCGACAGCACCCTCGTCACCGTCATGGGCCAGCTCTCCTGCTACACCGGCAAGGAGCTCAAGTGGGCCGACATGCTCGAGAGCGACTACTGCCACCTCCCCAAGCCCGAGGACTGCACCGTCGACATGGACCCCCCCACCAAGCCCGGCCCCGACGGCCAGTACCCCGTCTACGTGCCAGGGACGACGAAGCTGATGTAGCGCGGCCGCCGCACACGGACGATCACACCGGAGTTCCGGCCCAACGCAAGGCCGGCAGTCGGTGTGACGGTCCGCTACCGCCGGGCCAGTGGGCTGTCTTAGACAGGGGATTCGGGGTTTCTTCACTGATGCCATGCCGTCTCTGCAAACGAGGTCGCCCTCTCCTGCGATCCCACACTATCCCGGAGTTCCTGTACCGTGATCTCTATGACGCCCCCCACCAGTTCGAAGTCGTTCACCTCCACAGCGGAGAGTCAGATCGCCGCCTCCAGAAAGGCGTGAGGGAACGCCTCTTGTGCCAGGGATGTGAGCGAGCACTTCAGAAGTATGAGCATTACGCTGCTAGAGAGCTTCGCGTCTTGCGTGACGCCATCCAGCCTCTAAGCGGCTACCGATTCACCTTCACGGGGCTCGACTACGCCAAGTTCAAGCTCTTCCAGCTCTCCGTTCTGTGGCGGATGGCGGCCTCTTCGGATCGCTTCCTCGAGCGCGTGAGGCTTGGCGCGGAGGTCGAACTGCTGCGGACGATGGTTGCTGAGGGGAGGCCTGGTGAGCCTCACGAATACGGCGTTATGATGATCGGCGTGATCCATCGTGGACACCGGTTCGAGGCCTTCACCCAACCCTGCCTGAGGCAGGTAGCTGGCTCTCCGTTCTACGTGATGAACATGGCGGGCTTCACCTGGTGTTTCCACGCGGCCGTGGACGAGCCCTCGCCAGGGCTCTCGAAGTGGTTCCTGCAGAAGAGCGGCGAGCTCTCGGTGACCGTGGTGGAGCTGCGCGATGTCCCCTACTTGCAGCAGATGGGGGACAGGCTGCATGAGATCGGTAAGCTGTGATGAGTTCGGCGCCCGCTCTGCATCTGGCGGTGTGGGGGCGACTTCATGCTCCCGCTTCTCTTCCGTCGGGCAGGCCAAGGCGCCTCGTTCAGGAGTGCCCGCTACGGGTATGGTCCCAGGCATCGGGCCTCACGATCGCGAACGGGCGCCGTTTGGGCTCCTGACGTAGGGGCGGGTGAGCCGGATGAGAAGCCGTCAAGGCCGCGGCTCCGCTCGCGGGGCGCTTGCGGAGCCTTCTGCGGAGCGAATAGGGCGTTCGAGAGTCGGCGCAGGCGGCTGGGCGAGCGGCGAGGACGCCGCCCTCGCCTCCGTCGGAAGACGCCCTGCGGCTCGGCCAGAGGCGAAAGGAATCCACATGTCTGTGTGGCTGGCGGACGCCACACCGACATGCTGATTCCTCAGCGCTCCTGCTGAGCCGTCGCGCGCG
>CBFDBL010000488.1:0-5349 GCA_965603035.1 uncultured bacterium | reverse complement strand
GGCGGAGGACCCGCACCTGTTTGAGGGCGGATCCGGGCGGAAAAAGCGGCAATCCGGGCGTCAAAAACGGAAGCGCGGGTTGCCAACCTGTGCGCCAAGCCGCTCGACCGCCCTGTGCATTGTATGTAAGTCGTTGCTGCGTCAACACTTCCGTTCCTATGCCTGTGGCGGCTGCAAGGCCGTCCACCCGATGCACGGCGACGTGGGCATCCTCGGCGCCTACTACGACGACAACGGCGTGAACCTGATGCACGACGCCTGGCACGCGCCCATGAGCGCGACCACGACCGCGCTGCTCGGGCTCGTGGCCGACGAGGCGCCCGACCTGGCGCTCAATCTCCACGGCCACGGCTCGCCGCCCATGGTCGTCGAGGCCGCCTACGTGCCCATGGCCGTCAAGGCGGCGATGGCCGCCTTCGCCGAGCGCTTCTACGAGGCCCTCGAGGCCCGCCACATCCCGCACCACCGCCTGCCCCGCGTCGAGCCCGATGGACAGCCGGGCAAGCCGCCGCCCTCGCTCAACCTCACCTCACTGTGCTACCACACCGGGGCCGCCCTGGCCATGACCGTCGAGAGCCCCCAGGGCCTCAGCGACGCGCTCGTCGCCTTCGACTACCCAACCCTCCTCGCCCTCCACCACATCCTCTTCGCCGCCGCGGCCGACTGGCTGATGGCCTGCGCTTGAAGCGGCGGCAGCGATCCGCTACGATGGGCAGCCAGGCGAAGGCGGAGGTCGACCATGCCCCAACAGCTTACGCGACGCGAGGCACTGGAGACGATGGGAATCGGTGCGGCATCACTGGCAGCGGCGGGGGCGACCGATGCGGGGGAGCGGCCCGCTGAGCGACCGCCCAACTTCATCGTCATCTTCTGCGACAACCTCGGCTACGGCGACGTCGGCTGCTTCGGCTCGACGAAGCACCGCACCCCCCACCTCGATCGCATGGCCCGCGAGGGCATGCGGCTCACCGACTTCTACGCGACCAGCGGCGTGTGCACGCCCAGCCGCGCCAGCCTCATGACCGGCTGCTACCCGCGGCGAGTGAACATGCACGTCAACGAGCAGGGCAAGCAGGTGCTGTTCCCCGTCGCGCGCAAGGGCCTGCACCCCGACGAGGTGACCGTCGCCGAAGTGCTCGAGGCCCGGGGCTACGCGACGGCGTGCATCGGCAAGTGGCACCTCGGCGACCAGACCCCCTTCCTGCCCACCCGCCAGGGCTTCGACCTCTACTTCGGCATCCCCTACAGCGACGACATGACCGGCGACAAGCGGCCCGGCTGGCCACCGCTGCCCCTGATGCGCAACGAGCGCGTCATCGAGGCGCCCGTCGACCGCAACCTGCTCACCAGGCGCTACACCGAGGAAGCCATCCGCTTCATCGAGGCCCACCGCGAGCGCCCCTTCTTCGTCTACCTGCCCCATGCCATGCCGGGCAGCACGCGGGCGCCCTTCGCGAGCGCCGCCTTCCGCGGCAAGTCGGCCAACGGCCCGTGGGGCGACTCCGTCGAGGAGCTCGACTGGTCCACGGGCGAGATCCTCGCCGCGCTCGAGCGGCTGGGCCTCGACGACGACACGCTGGTCGTCTGGACGTCGGACAACGGCGCGCCGCGGCGCTCCCCGCCCCAGGGCAGCAACGCGCCGCTCCGAGGCTGGGGCTACACGACCAGCGAGGCCGGCATGCGCGTCCCCTGCATCGTCCGCTGGCCAGGCAAGGTTCCTGCCGGGGCGACGTGCCGCGAGCTCTGCTCGACCATGGACCTCCTGCCCACCTTCGCCCGCCTCGCGGGCACCCGTCCGCCGGCCGAGCGCGTCATCGACGGCCGCGACATCTGGCCGCTGCTCGCCGGCCAGCCGGGCGCGACCTCGCCCCACGAGGCATTCTTCTACTACTACCTCGACCAGCTCCAGGCCGTGCGGTCCGGCCGCTGGAAGCTCTACCTGCCGCTCGAGCGCAAGGCGGTCGGTTTCGGCCGCAAGACCCGCAAGGCGCCAGCCGAGCTCTACGATCTCCGCACCGACCTCCCCGAGACGGCGAACGTCGTCGGCAAGCACCCGGACGTCGTACGGCGGCTCCTCGCCCTGGCGGAGGCGGCTCGCCAGGACCTCGGCGACGTCGGCCGCAAGGGCAGGGGACAGCGGCCCGCGGGCTTCGTAGACGACCCCAAGCCGCAGGTGCTCCCACCAAGCTGAGGACGGCGAAAGCCGGACGAGCCGCGCCCCCGGGTCGCCCGGCGGGGTACGTCGGCGGCAGAGGCGTGTCGATCTCGGAGTCGTTTGAGTGTGAGATGGAGGCGACGGGGCCGGCAGGCTGTAGGAGAAGCCCCTTCGGGCTGCGTGGCGGGCGGCGAGCCGGTCTCGGCGTTGCGCGATCTCAACGGCTCCACCGAGCCGGCCGCGGACCAGCGGCTTGCTCTCGGCTCGAGTCCCTCGCGCTCGTGTGCGAGGGGCTTCCCGCAACGACCGCCAGGCCAGGCCCGCGCGGGCCCCGCGCCGAGAGCGGTTTCCGTTGCAGCCTCGTCCCGGTATAATCGAGTAGAGAGACGAGGGAGCGCGCCAGGAAGGTCGGCGGCCATGTCGGACACGAAGCAAACGCCAGTGGGCCTGAGGGCGTGGCGGCAGGCGCTGCGGACGCCTGAGGGGCGGATCTTCGCGACGGGCGTCGGCGTGGTGGTGCTCTACCTGGTGGGGATCGGGGTGCTGTGGCCGTGGCGTGCCGACACGTCGCAGCGTCTGCTGGGGATGACGACGACCCACGTCATCGGCGGGCGCGCCGCGGGCATCTCGACGGGCATCGAGGTGGGCCTGCCCATCTGGCTCGTCATCGTGGGCAACGTGATCATCGAGAGCTTCATCGTCCTGCTCATCTACCCGCTCTTCGTGCTCTCGTACCGCAAGCTCATCGTCATCGGGCCGCTGAAGGAGTCGCTGGACCGCACGCAACGCTACGCGGAGGCCCACCAGGCGAAGATCATGCGGTGGGGCGTCCCCGGCCTCCTGCTCTTCGTGTGGTTCCCCTTCTGGATGACGGGGCCGGTGGTGGGCAGCATCATCGGGTTCCTGATCGGGCTGCGGCCGTGGGTGACGATGGCGGTGGTGCTGAGCGGCACGAGCCTCGCGATCGTGTGCTGGGTCTACGTGCTGCACCAGATGTTCTCGGAGCTGCGCTCCCTCGGCCCCTACGTGCCGTTCGTCTTCGTCGCGCTGATCATCCTGGTCGCGGTCTCGATCCACATCCGTCAGGCGATCGGCCGCCGCGCCAACGGCTCGCAGCAGCCCGATGAGCGCGACCAGGACTGAGCCCGGCGACGCCTGGAAGCCTGTGCGCATGCCACACCCTGCCATCGGCACGCTGAACGAGCAGTCGCTCCACGCCGCGCTCCGCCGCTGGTACGCGCGGCCGGGCGATCGCTTCGAGGTGCCGGTGGACGGCTATGTGGTGGATATCGTGCGGGGCGACCTGCTCATCGAGGTGCAGACGCGCGGCTTCAGCGGGATCAAGCGGAAGATGCTCGACCTGGCGGCGCGGCGGCTCGTGCGGCTCGTGCACCCGATCGTCGGCGAGAAGTGGGTCGTGCGTCTGCGGCGGGACGGGAGCCGCACGCGTCGCAAGTCGCCGAAGCGTGGCTGTATCGAGATGCTGTTCGACGAGCTGGTCAGTTTCCCGGGTTTGCTCGCCGAGCCGGGCTTCTCGCTCGAGGTGCTGGTCGTGGAGGCGGAGGATCTGCGCGGTCAGCCCGCGGGGGGCCGGCGGCGCTACGAGCCGCTCGATCGCCGTCTGCTCCGCGTGGTCGGGCAGCGGCTCTTCCAGCGGCCGGCCGATCTCGCGGCGCTGCTGCCCGACAGGCTGGTCGAGCCGTTCGCGACCGTCGATCTGGCCGCCGAGCTGGATGGGGGGCCGCGCCGGCCGTTGCGCCTCGCCCAGCGGATGGCCTTCTGTCTGCGCGAGCTGGGGCTCGTCGAGGCGGTGGGCAAGCGCGGCAACGCCGTGCTCTACGTGCGAGCCGCAGCGCCGCAGCGGCCGCGGGTGACCATCGTCGGCTCCGAGCCCTTGCACTGACTGGGGGAGCCCCGCATGCCCGTTGCCCTGACGGACCGCGATCGACGCCTGCTCGACGGCGAGCGCGGGGAGGGCGCTCGGCTGGCGATGCGCATCGTGGTGCGGATGGCCGAGGTGATGGGCGCCGCCGAGCTGACGGACGTTACTCAGGCGCATATCGACGGCTGCGGGCTGCTCACGGGCGCGAGCCTGGAGTTCGCCGAGACCCTCGCGGCCGGCGGCGCCTGCGTGGCGGTGCCGACGACGCTGAACATGGGCCCGCTGGACCTCGAGCACTGGCGCGAGTTCGGCATCGACGAGGCCTTCGCGGCGAAGGCGATCCGCCAGGCGGACGCTTACGAGGCCATGGGCTGCATCCCGACCTGGACCTGCGCGCCGTACCAGGGCTATCTCACTCCTCGCTTCGGCCAGCAGATCGCCTGGGGCGAGAGCAACGCGGTGGTCTACGCCAACTCGGTGCTCGGCGCGCGGACCAACCGCTATGGCGACTACATCGACATCTGCGCCGCCATCACCGGCCGCGTGCCCCGCTGCGGCCTGCACCTGAGCGCCAACCGCCACGGGCAGGTGCTCGTTCGCCTCGTCGGGTTCGAGCCGGGCCGGCTCCGCGACCCCGTCTTCTACCCCGTCCTCGGCCATCTGCTGGGGCCGCTGGCCGGCGACAGGGTGCCCGTGCTCGAGGGCCTGCCGCGCGACGCCAGCGACGACCAGCTCAAGGCGCTGGGCGCCGCGGTCGCCTCGTCGGGCGCCGTCGCGCTCTTCCACGCCGTCGGGCTGACGCCCGAGGCCCCCACCCGCGAGGCCGCGTTCGGCGGACGCGAGCCCGAGGCAGACGTCGAGATCGGGCCGTCGGACTGGGCGGCGGCGCTCGCCGACCTGTCGTCGGCCGACGAGGGGGCGACGCTCGACGTGGTCGTGCTCGGCTGCCCCCACTTCTCGTTCGCCGAGTTCCGGCAGCTTGCCGAGGCCATCGAGGCGGTCGGCGGGCGAACCGTGCATCCCGGCGTCGAGCTCATCGTCATCACGAGCCGGCAGGCCCATGCGCTGGCCCGGAGCGTCGGCCTGCTCGAGACGCTCGCCGCCTTCGGCGCGAAGGTGACCCTCGACACCTGCGTCTTCCACACCCCGCTCGTGCGGCCTGAGGCGCAGGTGCTGATGACCAACTCGGGCAAGTGCGCCTACTACGCCCCCGGCGAGCTCGGCGTGCGGGTCGCGTTCGGCGGCCTGGCCGACTGCGTGCGCTCGGCCGTGGAGGGGCAGGTGAGCAGGGAAGGCTGGACGGGGACGGGCA
>CBFDBL010000487.1:0-5377 GCA_965603035.1 uncultured bacterium | reverse complement strand
CGTGACCTGGGACGAGGCCCTGGCGCTGGCCGAGCGTCTGCGCGACACGCCGCGGGTCGTCCTGGAGGGCGTCGCCTCCCACTTCCCGACCGCCGACGACCCCGACGCGAGCTTCTCGGAGCAGGCGATCGCCGATTTCCGCCGTCTCCTCGCTGAGATCGCGGCTCGCGGCAAGCGCCCGCGCTTCGCCCACCTGGCCAGCTCCGCGGCGCTCCTGCGATTCCCCGCCGCCCACTTCGACCTCGTGCGGGCCGGCATCATGCTCTACGGGATGGCCCCCTCGCCGCTCGTCGAGGGCATGGCCCACTGGCGGCCCGTGCTCGCCTGGCGGGCGCGCGTCGTCTACGTCCGCCGCGTGACGGCCGGCACGCCGATCGGCTACGGCCATATCTGGACGGCGCCGCGCGACACCGTGCTCGCCACCCTGCCCGTCGGCTACCACGACGGCTACCTGCGCTGCTACTCCGGCAACGCCGACGTCCTGCTCCGCGGGCACAGAGCGCCCGTGGTCGGGCGCATCTCGATGGACTACACGGTGGTGGACGCCGGCCACATCCAGGGCGCGGCGGTCGGCGACGTGGCGACCCTGCTTGGCCGCGACGGCGAGGAGTGCATCCGCGCCGAGGAGCTCGCCGAGCGCCGCGGCACCATCCCCTACGAGGTGACCTGCGCCATCGGCCCGAGGGTCCACAGACTCTACGCCGGCGCCGAAGGCACGGCGTAGACCCCCGCGCCGCGAGAGGCCCGAGGCCAAGGAGAAGGCGGTGCCGTCCACCCGCCCCCCCAGTGCCGACGCCGACGCCCCGGCTCATGGCCCCAGGCCGTGGCCGCTATATGGTGCCATGGCCTTGGCCCTGCTGCTTCGCCTCGCCGCCGTCACTGCCTTCCAGCTCCTGCCGCCCATGGCCGTCGGCGGCAGGGAGCCCGCTCGCCCGGCCGCGCAGCCCCCGTTCCCCGACTCGCTCGAGTACCTGAGCGTCGCGGGCAACATCGCGGCGGGCCGCGGCCTGATGGTCGGAGAGGCCAGCCAGATCGGGCGGATGCCAGGCTACCCGGCGTTCCTGGCCGCGACGTGGGGGCTGTGCGGCGGGAGCCTGCTCGCGGCCCGCGTGGCCCAGGCCGTGGTCGGGACGGTGGCGGTGTGGCTGGCGTGGCGGCTGGGGCGGTCGCTGTATGGCGAGCGCGAGGGGCTGGCGTCGGCGTGGCTGCTGGCCGTCTATCCATTCGTCGTGGCGTTCACGCCGCTGTTGCTGGCCGAGACGGTGTTCGCAGCGCTGCTGCTGTGGGGGATGCTGAGCCTTCGGGCGGCGTGGGACGGCAGGTCGGGGGCGGCAGCGCTGGCGGGTCTGGCGTTCGGGCTGGCGACCCTGGTGCGGGCGTCGCTGCTGCCGGGGGTGTTGCTCTTCGCCGTGCTGTGGGTGCTCTTGAGCCGGTTCGCGAAGGGGGCAGTGGGCCGCGCCGCGCTGATGGTGGCGGTGTTCGCGGCGGTGATGGCGCCGTGGGTAGTGCGGAACTACTTCGCGAGCGGTGGGCACCTGGTCCCGACGACGCTGCGGGCGGGGCCGTCGCTCTACGAGGCGCTGAACCCCGAGGCCGACGGCGGCCCGATGATGGACCGCATCGACTGGGGCTGGGGCGCCGAAGGGCTCAGCGAGTACGAGCAGCACCGTCTGTGGCAGCGCCGCGCCGTCGCGTGGGCGCGGGCGAACCCGGGCCGCGTGCTGGAGCTGGCCGGCCGCAAGGCTGTCCGCTTCTGGAACCCGATCCCGAATGCCGGCGAGTTCCGCCGTCCGCTGGTCTGCGCGGCCGTCGCGCTGCCGTACGTCGCCGCAATGGTCCTGGCCGCGGTAGGGCTGGCGGGCTCGTGGCGGCGTGCGAACGTCCACTTGATTCTCCTGCTGCCCGTCGTGTATCATGCTCTGCTGCATATGGTGTTCGTGTCGTCGATCCGCTATCGCATGCCCGTGATGCCGTTCGTGCTCGTCGTGGCGGGGCACGGGCTGGTACGCCTGGCCGAGCGGGCGGGCGCCGGGCGAGCGACGCCCCGCTGAGCGCTCGACGTCCCCTGTCGTCCGTGGGGTAGAGAATGGCCGACCGGAAGCCCTCTGCGCGAGGCGAGCAGGCCCGCAGGCCGACCCGCGGCGGCCCCCCCATGGCCCACACCTACGGCTACTACCGCGCGCGCCGGCGCTTGCTGGTGGTGCTGGCGCTCGCCGCCGTCGTGCTGTTCCACGCGGCCCTGTGTGCGCGGCTGTTCCTCTCGCCGGAGCAGGTGCGCTTCCGCGTCCAGACGCTGCTCGCGGCGCACTCGCCGGGGAAGGCGACGGTGGGCGCGGCGGCCTACGAGCTGCCCTTCGGCGTGCGGCTGGGCGACATCGAGCTCTACCGCGGCGAGGAGGACGGCGGGGGCCTCTTCTTCCGCGCCAAGGCGCTGCGGGTGCGGGCGCGGCCGCTGATGCTCCTGCGGGGCAAGCTGGCGCTCGACCACCTGGTGTTC
Organism: uncultured bacterium; assembly: GCA_965603035.1. Classification (GTDB taxonomy): domain Bacteria; phylum Planctomycetota; class PUPC01; order DSUN01; family DSUN01; genus CAZDNN01. The sequence goes on along the minus strand of CBFDBL010000487.1, from coordinate 2,880 downwards.
GAGGGCCCGGAGCTGCGGGTCCTGCCCCCGACGCGCGAGGCCAGGGGGCCCGCGCGCGAGCCGCCCGACGTGCCCGTCGACCGCATCATCTGGCGCGGCGGCACCCTCCACTTCGAGGCCGGCGCGCTCTACGAGAAGAGCCCGCCGCAGACCCTGCGGGCCGTCAACCTCGAGTCCACCAAGGTGCTCCGCCTGGCGAACGCCTTCGACTTCGAGGGCTCGGCCGAGTCGGACCTCTGGGGCCGCTGCGACCTCGAGGGGGTCGCGAATCTCCTGCGCCGGCGGCTCGACGCGACCGTCGTGGCCCGCGACGTGCCCATCGACGACAAGCTGCTCGAGCTCCTCGGCGAGTCGCCCCGCACCGGGATGCTGGCCCGCAACCTCGAGCGCTACGGCATCAAGGGCACGGTGGACCTGCGCGTCGAGGCCAGCGTCGAGCGCGCCCAGGCCGACGACGGCTCGGCCGGCCCGCTGCACACCGCGATCAAGGCCACCGTCGCCCTCGCCGACTGCGAGGCCATGTGGGAGCGCTTGCCCCTCCGCCTCACCGGCCTGCGCGGCCAGGTCGTCTACGACGGACACAACACCTACTACCGCAACATCCAGGGGCGCGCCGGCACCGCCGACGTCGCACTGTCGGGGCGCTCGGCCAACGTGGACCGGCCAGGCGAGATCAAGGTGGACATGGACCTCACGGTCCGCGACCGCCGGCTCGACGGCGCCCTCTACGAGGCCGTCTCCCAGTATCTGCACCCCAGGCTCGAGCGTCGCGTGCTCAAGGAGGTGTGGGACCGCTGCGGCATCGAGGGCGGCGTGTTCGACCTCGACTACCACTCGACCTGGTGGCAGGAGGACCGCTCGCACCAGGGCAAGGCCCTGGCACGCGTCCGCGACGCGCAGGCCACCTACCGCCACTTCCCCTACCCGCTCGAGAAGATCGCCGGCACCGTGCGGTGGGAGCAGGGCCGCGGCCAACCGGGCGGCGTGACCTACATCGACAAGCTCACCGGCCAGCGCGGCAAGGCCAGCGCCGAGCTCACCGGCTCGGCGACCAACGCCGGGGTCGTGGACGTGACCATCCGCGCCTTCGACATCCCCTGCGACGACGTCCTCCGCAACGCGCTCCACCCCAACGCGCGCAAGACCTACGACGCTCTCCAGCCCAGGGGCCGGCTCGCCGCCGAAGTCCAGGTCAAAGGCCCCACCAAGCCGCCCGCCAAGCCTGTCTACCGCTACACCATCCGGCCCGAGGGCATCTCGTTCCAGCACCGCGACTCCCCGTACCGCATCGACGACGTGCGCGGCGCGATCGAGATCGACGAGACCGGCAGCATCCGCCTGCGCGACCTCGACGGCAAGCTCGGCCACGTGCCCGTCCGGCTGCTCGGCAGCATCACGGCCGAGGGCGAAGGCGAGCAGCGCAAGCAGCTCCTGGACATCACGGTCGTGGCCGAGGAGGTGGAGCTCGACCCGCGCGCCCGCGCGCTCATCCACCAGGAGGCCTCGCGCAGGGTCTACGACGAGCTCGAGCCCCAGGGCAAGGTGCGAGTCGCCTGGCGCCTGACCACCGACCCCGCGACGGGCAAGGGCCGGCAGCGGATGGAGATCCGCGCCCTCCAGGGCTGCTCCATCCGCCACAAGCGCTTCCCCGTCCGCATCCAGGGTCTCATGGGCAGCATCGTCATCGAGGACCGCGGGCGCACCACCTTCACGGGCATGCGCGGGCGCATCGACCGGGCCTCGCTCGAGGCGCTCGAGGGCGCCTACGACCCCGACAGCAACGAGCTGCGCTTCAAGCTCCGCGGCCGCGGCCTCGCCTTCAGCAAGGCCATCCACGACGCACTCCCCGAGCAGTGGGGCAAGGTCTGGGACCAGCTCAGCCCCGACGGCGAGGCCAACGTCGAGTACCACTTCCGCTCCAACCCCGACGACAAGGCCAAGCCTTTCCAGCGCGTGCTCGTCGAGCCCGCGGGCGCGAGCGTCTGCCCCAGGCAGTTCCCCCTCAAGATCACCGACCTCTCGCGCGGGGTGGTGGACGTCGATCAGGACGGGGTCACGAAGATCGGGAACGTGCAGGGCAAGTACCGCGGGCGCACGATCACCCTGTCGGGCCAGTCGACCGCCTCGCCGACGGGGGCGGTGCTCACCCTCGACGTCAGCGCGGCGGAGCTGGCCCTCGACGAGGACCTGCGCCGCGCACTGGCCACCGACTGGCAGCAGGCCTTCGCCCAGCTCAAGCTAGGCGGCACCCTCGGCGCCGATGCCCACATCCGGCTGAGCCTGGCGACTGGGAAGATCGAGGACTTCGCCCTGGAGGCGCACCTCAAAGGCTGCGAGGCGACCTGGGCGCGCCTCCCCGTGCGGGCCACCGAGCTGCGCGGCACGGTGAGCTACGCGGGAGGGGTGGCCACGCTGACCGACGTGGTGGGGCGGACCGGCGTCGCCGATGAGGTGCGCCTCGACGGCCAGGTGGCCGAGGCGGCGGCGCAGAAGCCCACCCGCCTGCGGGTCCGCGCGCGCCAGGTGAGCCTGACGCCCGAGCTGCGCGCGGCCCTGCCGCCCGCGGTGCGCGAGGCCCTCGCGGCGCTCGCGTTCCAGGGCAGCGTCGCCCTGCTCGATCTGACGGTGACCCGCGACGGCACAGCCAAGGAGCCGACCCACTGCTTCGGCTCCGTGACCGTGCGCGACGGCTCGTTCAAGCGGCGGTGGGCCTTCGAGAAGGTCAGCGGCGACGTGCGGATCGACCGCGGCGAGATCCGCGCCGACGGATCGACGGCCTTCGTCGGCAGCCTGCGGCTCGACAGGCTCGTCGCGCAGAAGCTCCCGTTCACCGCCATGCGGGGCCAGTTCGCATACAGCCAGCCGAAGCAGGACGAGGCG
>CBFDBL010000486.1:0-5388 GCA_965603035.1 uncultured bacterium | reverse complement strand
CCCGATGATCAGGACAACTGCCATAGACTGTTCCTCCTAACCATGTTCATCTGGTTCCTGCATAAGACCCCGATCCGACACGGGAGACAGATAAGAACCGATGCTGCCAGCAGGACATGTGCCGCCATAGCAGGAACCTACCCTGCCTCCGCGGCTCGTTGCGGTGTCTTACGCGGTTCCCGCATAGGGCCTCGATGGCGCGGCCATCAGCCGTCGAGAGGGCTTGCCACCCCTTCGTCCGGTTCCTCAAGCCAAGCGGATTCTATGCCGCCTGCGCGGCGGCGTCAAGAACCGCCGGGGCTCGATCGACTACGGAGCGACTACAGAGCGATTCTGAGCGATTCTCCGAAAAGAGTCTGAGCGACGGAAGTGTCGAGTTCGCAGCGCCTTATGCGATCCGGGGGCGCGCCGCCGGGCCGAGTCGCTCGGGAATCGCGAGCGATTGGGCGCAGTGAGCGGGGGCGGCTTGCGCCGTCGGGCGGGCAAGGCCCGCGAGCGATAGGACCTATAGGACAGATAGGACGGACCCCAGCGGCGGATCCTATGTGTCCTATAGGTCCTACCGGACGCGCGGAGCGGCGATGGCGTAGCCACAAGCCGCTGGCGCAGGGAACGCCGCTCCAGCGGCACAAGGCGCGGTAAGGTACCCGCGGCGCTGCCCTGACTCCGCTCCCCGACGCTGAAGCGTCGCCGCGCCCGTCCCGACGCCGGAGCATCGGGACGAGAAGGCGATGGCACGAAGCACCGTGGCACGGGCATCCTGCCCGTGCCGCACAGGCTGGAAGCCTGTGCCACAGATGGATCCAGTACCGCCGCCGGTCGGCGGCGAGGAGGTTCGACCATGGAATGGACGCCCGATCCCGAGCACCCGCTGAGGAAGGTCTGCACGAAGTGCGGACGGGAGAAGCATCTGATGGAGTTCTACCTGGACTACCAGTCCGGCCGGCGGCGGCCGCGGTGCAAGGCGTGTGAGCGTGCCTACACCCGGCGCTACTACGCGGAGCATCTCGAGCACTGCCGGGCGCGGTCCCGCCAGTGGTACGCCGACAACGACGACCGAGGCCGCGCCAACGCCCGGGACTGGTATGCGGCGAACCGCGCGCGGCACCGCGAGCAGGGCCGCAAGTGGGCGCAGCAGCACCCCGAGCAGGTGCGGGCGATGAAGAGACGGTACGCGCGGCGCTACCCGGGCCGTGAGAGGGTCCGCCAGGTCTCCCGGGGCCTGGTCAGGCTCGGCCTCATCGAGGTGGGCGACCGGTGCACCGACTGCGGCAGTCCGGACTTCGAGCTGCATCATCCCGACTACAGCGACCCCTTCCGGGTCGTGCCGCTCTGCCACCGCTGCCACATGGCCCGGCACTGGGCCGAGTGGCGCGGGACCGGCGGCGGCCGGTGAAGTATCCGGAGGAGTATCGGGACGCCGCCGAGCCGCAGGAACGTGGTCGTCACGCGCCGCGTGACGACATCATGGATGGCCTCACGCGGCGCGTGAAGCCCACAGTGGCCGACACAGGGGGTGAGCTGCCCGAACAGACCCCTCACCCTGGCCCTCTCCCGGTGGGAGAGGGAAAGAGGCCGCGTGGCGGCGGGCCGGTGAGGTACCCGGAGGAGTATCGAGAGGCGGCGGAGAGGCAGAGGACAGAATGTCGAATGATGAACGCTGAATGTCGAACTCCGAATGAGGAGGACGCCGCGGCCGCCCGGCCCATGCCTGAAGGCGTGGACACCCGAGGCACGCTATTCCTCGAAGACGGGTGTGCCGTAGGGGATGGCGGGCTTGACGGTCTGGGCGGGCGTGATGTCGGCGATGCGCCAGCCGCTGCCGCTGGCGAGGAGGGTGAAGCGCTGCCGCTCGTTGCGGTCGATGAAGACGAGCTCGACGTCGAGCGCGACGCCCTCGGGTGGCTGCTCGGCCGCGCGGGAGACGGCGAGGCCCTTCACATCGACGGCGGAGCGCTGGATCTCGGCCTTGAAGCCGTCGGCGCCGAGCTCGGAGCGGCTGCCCTCGAGGCGCGCCCTCACGCCGCCCGTGGTGAGGGCGAGGTATGCGCTGGCATCGCCGCGCGCGGCGGCGTCGAAGAAGGCGGTGACGAGGTCCTCGGGCTTGCCCTGCGCGCCGCCGGCCCGCGTCGGCCCCGCCGGCTTGCGGCCGCGCAGCGCGAGCGCCAGCGCGACGAGGCCGGCGGCGACCAGGGCTTTCCAGACCCACGGCTTCACTTGCTCAACCGTCCTGTTCGCGGTACGACGGCCATGAGCCGTCGTGCCGGGTTTCAGGTTCCGGGTTCCGGGTTTCAGGTTCCGGGGGGGCCGAAGGCGGGTCCCCCTCCGTACCCCGGAACCCGGAACCTGTAACCCGGAACCTGTCCCCGTAGCCGCCCGCCCGCGGCGGTGCGGCTACTCGTTGGCCTCGAGGATGCCGAGGTCGAGGCTGCGGCGGGCCTTGTCGTCGAGCACGATCTTGTTGAGGCGCGGGAGGATCTCCTCGAGGGCCTCGAGGACGAGCCGCCGGCTGGCGAGCTGGCGGTTGCGTGCGACCTCGGCGGCGATCTGCTCGAAGCGCCTGGCGTCGCCGCGTGCCTTCTCGACGACCTCGGCGGCGTAGGCCTGGGCCTCGGCCTTGGTGCGGTAGGCCTCGCCGCGGGCCTGGGGGACGACGCGGTTGCGGTAGCCCTCGGCCTCGCGCTGGACCTTCTCCTTGTCGGCGCGCGCGCTCGTGACGTCGCGGAAGGCGTCGGCCACCTCCTGCGGCGGAGGCAGCTCCTCGAGCAGCACGTCCGTGACGTCCACCTCGGCCCCGTGGCTGTCGAGGTCGGCCTGGACGCGGCGGCGGACGGCGGCGCGGAGGGTCTCGCGCCCGACGGTGATCACGTCGTCCACGGGCATGGTCGCGATGACGGCGGTGAGCGCGGCGGCCGCCTTGGCGCGGATGAGGCCGGGCACGTCGGCGGCGCTGAAGAGATAGGCCGCGAGCGTCTCGGCGGCACGCTCGTCGTCGGGGTCGTAGCGGATGGTGTAGTGCACGACGGCGGAGACGACGATGAGGTTGCGGTCGCCGGTGAGGGTCTCGGCCTGCTGCGGGTCGAGCTTGCGGCCGAGGGCGCGCTCGCCGAGCGCCATGCCGACCGCCACGCGCTTGGTCTCGAACACCTTGAGCCGCGTGACCCGGTCGATGCCGGCTGGGAAGCCGAAGTGGAGGCCCGACTTGCGCACCTCGGGGAGCACCCTGCCGCAGCGCTGCACGACGGCGCGCTCGTTGTGCCCCACCGAGTAGAAGCCCGTGGCGACCCACACCGCGAGCGCCACCGGCACGAGCAGCAGCGCCACGCACCCCCACGGCGGTGCGTGGCCGGGCGGGCGCGAGCTGTGGTGATGGGCGCGCATGGGCTACTTCTTCGGCTTCACGTCGTCGAGCGGTGCGCCGCGGGTCAGGAACTTGAGGAGGTCGGAATCGGTGCTGAGCAGTATGGTGGTCTTCTCGTCCAGGATGGTGCGATAGGCCTCGAGGGTGCGTAGCAGCTCGTAGAGCTGGGGGTCCTTCTGGTGGGCTGCGGCGTAGACACGCGCGGCCTCGGCCTCGGCCTGGCCGCGTAGGGTCTCGGCCTCCTTGTAGGCGGCGGCGAGGGTCTCGGTGCGGGTCTTGTCGGCGTCGGCGCGGATGGCGAGGGCCTGCTCCTCGCCCTCGGCGCGGAGCTGGCGCGCGACGCGGGCTCGCTCGGAGCGCATGCGCTGGAAGACGCTGTCTCGCACCTGGGCCGGCGGGCTGATCCGCTTGAGCCGCACGTCCACGATGCGGATGCCGTAGGCGGCCGCGGCCGCGCGCACGGCACTCTCAGGCCCCGCGATGCCGTCCATCAGCGCGTCGAGCTCGTGCTTCGCCGAGTCGGTCGAGACGAGGGCCTCGAACTGGCGGCGGCCGACCTCGGCACGCAGCGCCGACCACACGATGTCGTGCAGCCGCGCCTCGGCTCCCGGCGGATCGCCCACCGTCTCGAGGAACCGCTTCGGGTCCTCCACAACCCAACACACGAACACGTCGAGGTTAACGGTCTTTTTGTCACTGGCGAGGAACTCGCTGGGAAGGGGGTCGTACATCTGAATGCGGCGATCGATGCGGATCGCCGACTGCCAGGGCAGCTTGCCGACCAGGCCCGCCTCGCGGTGCGTGGCGATATGGCGGCCGAACTGCGTGACGATGACGAACTCGGCCTCGCCGACGAACACGACGCTGCGCCAGGCGACGAACGCGCCGAGCGCGAGGACGAGGACGAGGAGGATCAGGGCGGCGGAGCGTGCATTCATTGGGGCTCCCCTAAGCCGAGGGGCGGTTGGCCGGGCTCGGGCGTCGGCTGGGGCGGAGCCCAGAGTCCCTTGCGCCCGAGGTAGAGCAGGCGCCGCGCGCCGTCGGGCGCGCGGTCGAGGATCAGCTTGCGGCGGCCCGCGAGGGCCTGCTCGATCGTGTCGAGGTAGAGCCGCAGGCGTGTCACGCCGGGCGACTCGGCGTAGGCGGCCGCCACATCGCGGAAGCGCGCGGCCTCGCCCCGGGCGCGGTCCGTGCGCTCGGCGAGAAATGCCTGGGCGGCGAGGGCCTGCTCGGCGGCCTGGCCGCGGGCGAGCGCCTCGGTCTCGTTCTTGTAGGCCTGGGCCTCGTTCTGCTTGGCCTCGCTCTCCTCGCGGGCCGTCGCCACCTCGCGGTAGGCGGGCACGACCTCGAGCGGCGGATGCACGTCGCTGAGCCGCACGCCGAGAACCTCGAGGCCGGCCGCGTAGCCCGCCAGCCGGGCCACCACCCGCCGTCCGATGGCGTCCTCGAGCTCCTGCCGCTCGGCGCCGAGCGCGTGCTCGATCGGGCGCCCGGCCATCTCGGCGCGGAGCGCCGCCTCGGTCACCGCGCGCACCAGGGCGTCCCACTTACTCGCGCCGCCGGGCAGCGTCTCGCCGAGCGTGAAGAGCGCGGCCAGCGGCGCCGCCACGCGGTACTGCACGACCAGGTTCACGTCCACCAGGTTCTCGTCGCCGGCCCACACGATGGCCTCGTCGGGCACGCGCTCGTAGCGCCCGCCGCGGTGCTGGATGTTCCACTCGTAGGCTGGCGGCTCGGCGGACACGCCGGGCATCGTGCGGAACCCGACCTCGACCCGCCGCGCCCGCCGCGTGCTCACGCGCCGGTGGCGGGCGAAGGGCCACGGCAGGCGGACGTGCAGGCCCGGCCCCTCAACCGGCTCGAGCACCCTGCCGAAGCGCTGGACCACGCCGACCTCGCCGAGGCGCACCACGTGCACGCCGCTGAGCAGCCAGGCGAGCACGGCGACGGCGGCCGCGGCACCGGCGAGCCGCCCGCGCCGGGCGTGGAGCGCGCGGCCCGCGCGGTGGAAGCGCTCGCGCCAGCGG
>CBFDBL010000485.1:0-5407 GCA_965603035.1 uncultured bacterium | reverse complement strand
TGGGGCGAAAGGCGGCCGCTGGCGGCGAAAGCTGGTGAGAAATGCGGGCTAGGCCTTGGGTTGTGGGTGTGCGTCAACGCGCAAGACTGCCCCGCACCCCCCTCTCGGTCCCCGCGGGCTGCTTCATGCTCCCTGTCAACCGCCGGTCTTCTCGGTGGGGTGGCTTGGCTCCCCCGTCGTGCGCTCCTGGTCTGCTTGGCCTCGCCGCCCATGTCCTTCTCGCGGCCGCGTCGGAGGTCGTCGGTCATGGGTGTTTCCGCCCTGTCGTCGGCCCGGCTCGGTCGCTTCGGCCCGCTGCTTGGCCTCATTAGGCCCGGCCCGCTGTGGGCCACGCCTCGGCGCCACATAGACTCATCAGGGGCGAGTGAGGCCGCCCGCTGAACGGTGAAGATGTAGATGCGAGTCCAGGCCACCGGGGGGCTTCGGAGGCTGTGTGGGCTGGCGGCAAGCAGGATTGTGGGCCGCAGCAGACGAGTGGAGCGCCCCACTCGCGTCCTGCCCGGGCTGGGCGTCCGAGAGATGCACGGTTACGGAGGCCGGCGCGGCACCTCCGGCGGCACGATCGAGGAGTCGAGGCGCCGTGCGCAGGCGCAACATCGCGGGCAGGAGCCCGGAGCGGGGGAGGGCAGAGGGGAGGGGAGCGCTGCGCAAGCCGTACGGTGGCGGCACCCGGCAGGTCAAGGGAGCGCGGGCCCGACTTGGGCTGCGCGACAGGCGTGAGGGCTGCGGAGATCCCCGCGGGAGGCGGTCGAGAGGCGGGCGGGGATCCGGCCGGGGGAGGGGGGCGCGGCGGACCCAATGGTCGCAGCGCGGGTCAAGGCGCAGCGGCTCAAGCGACAGAGGGCGGTCGCAAGAGTAGGCATCATCGACACTTAGGCGGATCGCATGGCGAGGCCCAATGCCCGCGTCGGCGTTGGCGGCCGGATGGGCAGATCCCGGCGTGGAAGGCGGCCTCTCGAGAGGGAATCACGCGATCCGGAAGGAGGGCGGCGGGCCTCCAGCGGCATCGCACCGGGGGCCGCCGCGGAACTTGCCCTGGCGTAACACCTCAGCCAGGTGAAGAGAGGAGCTGGGGGGAACCTTCCCCTCGACTCCGCTCGGGACAAGCCTTGAGGAGAACGGCTCCCCCCAGACCTCCTTCCAGAGCCCTTTCCATTGGCGGCAGCCGCCGAGTGTGAGACCTCTTGGGGAAGAGGGTGTTTGGGGGAGACAACGCTTCCTCCAAGGCAGGTCCAGAAGAGTTGTCTCCCCCAACGCGGCTCAGCCTTGCCCACGAGTCGGCCGCTGTGCTTGCGGACCGCGGCTCGCAGCCCCGCCAGGGGCGTCCGGACCGTAGCCCAGGGCGACCGAAGGGAACCCTGGGAAGGGGGCGTCCCCAGACGTAGAGCCCCGTCAGGGGCGAGTCTCGCCGGTGGTGTGCGAGCCCGTTTCCGGGGGAGAATCGCCCCTCACGGGGCTCTGACCGGGTCCGCGCCGGGCCCCCAGGGCTCCCGTGGGTCGCCCCATTCGGCTTCGCTCAGGGCAGGCGCTGGGCTACGGTCCCGGACGCCCCCTACGGGGCTAAGCCCTGCGCAGACGGGCTGTTCGCGGGTTGTGGGCGACGGTCAGCCCGCCGGGCAGGGGCGCGCGTGCCTCCTGTCCCCGCCTCTGCCATGTCGGGCCCCGACAGGTCTCGCGCCAGCCGAGGCTCGGGGGTCGGCGCTCCTGCCTCGTCGCCCCGATCGCGCGCGGGCGGGGGCCTCCCGCCGCCCGTCTGTCACGTGCCGTGGCGAGCACGTCACGGTGCCAGTCGTTCCACACGTGGGAATGACTGGGCGCGCCGCACCGGAATCGCTATAATCGCGTCGGCGCGCCCGATGCCCCACGATGAAGGAGCCTGCCGTGAGGTCCTATCGCCGCCCGAACGTCCTGCTGCTTTATACCGACCAGCAGCGCCGCGACTCGCTCGGCTGCTACGGCAACCGCCTCGCCCGCACGCCACACCTCGACCGCCTGGCCGGCGAGGGCGTCCGCTTCGACCATTTCTACACCCAGAACCCCGTGTGCAGCCCGAGCCGGATGTCGCTGCTGACCGGTCAGTACTGCTCGTCGGTCGGCATCGGCTGCAACGGGATCAAGCTGCCGGAGGACACGGTGACCCTCACGCGGCTGCTCGGGTCGCACGGCTACGAGACGGCGCAGGTGGGGAAGCTGCACTTCTGGCCCCACTCGCGGCGCTGCCACCGCGACCCGCATCCGCGCTACGACTTCGACACGCTGATCCTGAGCGACGAGCCGGGCTGCTACGACGACGCCTACATCCAGTGGGTCCAGGCGCTCGACCCCGCGCAGGTGCCGCTGTGCCGCTGCAAGATGCCGCCGGCCGCGCTCCAGGCCGGGCGGGCGGAGGTCTACGACAAGGGCCGCGCGACCCACGAGCCCTATGTCTTCGAGGGCGACGAGGGCCTCACCCACTCGAGCTTCGTCGCGAGCGAGGTCTCGCGCTTCCTGCGCCAGCCGCATGGGAAGCCCTTCTTCTGCATCGGCGGCTTCTACGCGCCGCACGCGCCGATCAACCCGCCGCGGCGCTTCGTGGACCTCTTCGACCCCGCGGACATGCCGCTGCCTGTGCTCAGCGAACAGGAGCGGATGGCGGACCGGCTCAAGGACGTGTCGGACGAGGGCTGGCGTCTCGCGCACGCCTACTACCTGGCGCTGGTCAGCCACATCGACGACTGCGTCGGCCAGATCCTGGCGACCCTGGACGAGGCGGGCCTCGCCGACGACACCCTCGTCGCCTTCACCGCCGACCACGGCGAGTACCTCGGCGACCACGGCCGCATCGGCAAGGGCATGCCCGGCCAGGACGTCATCTGCCGCGTGCCCATGCTCCTGCGCTACCCGGGCCGCTTCCCCGCCGGCAAGGTCGTCGGCGACCTGGTCGAGGGCGTGGACTGGACGCCGACGATGCTCGACTACGCCGCCGTGCAGGCCCCCCGCTGCGTCCAGGGCCGCTCGCTGCGCGCCGCCGTCGAGGGCACGGACCCCTCGCCCCGCGACGACGTGCTCATCGAGCACTTCGTCCCGCACGGCGTCCGCTCCAGCACGGTCAAGACACGCGCGCACACCTACCACTGCACCTCGACGGGCCGCGAGCTGCTCTTCGACCGCGCGGCCGATCCCGACGAGGGCCTCAACGTGGCCGCCGAGCCCGCCTGCCGCGAGGCCCTCTCCGACATGCGCCGCCGCACGATCGTCCGTCTCCAGCGCGCCGCCTTCAACGCGACCGAGCGACAGGCTCAGTACTAAAGGCATCTTTCACAATGAGGTGATGGGAGGGCGAGGCTCCTGCCGAGCCGCCGTCCGCCTGCGGCGGACGCGCCTCTCCATAGGGTGGAGGTCTCGTGTGCGGCTCAGCGGGAGCTTCGCCCTCCCCTCCCACCTGGGGGCCCTGTCATTCTGAAACAGCGTCGAAGGGGGCCGGGCATGAAAGTGAAGTGGATCGTCGTCTCGGTGCTCGTCGTGTGTGCCTGCATCTGCCTCATCAGCATGGTGGCAACCGGCTCGCCGCTGCCCGTCGAGGCATTCAGAAGTGGCAGCGCGGCCATCAGGCTCGTCGTTGCGGCCCTCCTCGGCCTGCTGGTGTTTCTCGTCGCAGTCCTGCTGGTCGCTACACTTCGCGAAGGCCCCCCCGAGAAGCCTGAAGCCCCGGCCATGTCGCATAGGAAGCCTGAAACCCCGGCCATGTCGGACGAGGAGGAGGGCGACGAGACTAGTGGAAGCGCCGGCAGCGCCGCGAAGCAGAAGGACGCCTCACATGCAGCGGGCGTCCCGTCCGGACCTTCGACAGACGCCGTCGGCGTCGGCAGCGAAGCGACGGACCGCGAGACTTCGGAGCCGTCGGGCGTGAGCCCGGTGAGCAAGCCCAGGGACACGACGGAACCGACGGGCGCCACACCGGAGAGGAGCGACCAGCAGTTCGGCATGGCCCCTGAGGCAAAGGGGGAAGAGACGAGCAAGAGCGCCGGCATCGCCGCGAAGCAGAAGGACGTCTCACATGCAGCGGGCGCCCCGTCCGAGCCTGCGACAGACGCCGTCGGCGTCGGCCCCGAAGCGACGGACCGCGAGACCTCGGAGCCGTCGGCGATCGGCTCGGTGAGCAAGCCCAGGGACACGACGGAACCGACGGGCGCCACACCGGAGAGGAGCGACCAGCAGTTCGGCATGGCCCCCGAGGCAGAGGGGGATGAGACGAGCCGCAGCGCCGGCGTCACCCCCCGTGCAACGTCCGAGGAGGAGGGCGGGAGCTCCAGCCAGGCCGAAGAAGAGGCGGGAAGCCTCGTGCACTTCTCGGCGTTTGCGCCGCGGGTGGTCCGGCCTGGGATAGGCTTCGTGCTCGACATCTGGGCCTACGTCGAGGAGCAGCGCGCGGAGATGCTCGAGCGTGCCGAGCGCAGGGGCAAGGCCGTCGAGGCGGGCTCGAAGGGTCCTGTTCGTGTGCCGCGCGACACCGACATCCTCGTGCTGCTGCACCTGCCCGGCTTCGAGGTCGAGAACGACCGCGACACGCTCGTGTGGGCCTGCGAGGTCGCCAACGTGTCCTTCGTGGTCCGGGCGCTCGCGAGCCTCCGGCCCGGCGACTACGTCGGCACGGCGCGGCTGATCCAATGCGGTCGCGAGGCCGCGAGGCTGAGCTTCACGCTCCGCGTCGGCGACGAAGAGGCGCCGGCCGCCGAGCTGCCGGGGGAGCTGCGCGCCGTCCGCTCGGCCTTCGCGTCCTACGAGTCGTCCGACCGGCTGCGCGTGCTCGACGTCGTCCGGGGCATGCGCGCCGCGGGCGTGGACGTGTTCCTCGACGTGCTCTCGCTGCGCACGCAGGACAACTGGCAGGAGCGTATCCCCCGGGAGATCCGCTCGCGCGATCGCTTCTGTCTCTTCTGGTCGGGCGCCGCCAGCCGCTCGAAGTGGGTGGGCTGGGAGTGGCGGTGCGCGCTCGAGACGATCGGCTGCGAGCGCATCGAGCCGATGCCGCTGGTGGACCCGAGCGACGTGCATCCTCCGGCGGAGCTGCGGGAGTGCGCGCAGTTCGACGACGTCGCCCGCATGGCCTACGACTACTACGCGCGGCGGCAACGGGACTCAGGCCACTGACCGGCCGCTCTCCCCTCGCACAACCACACCAGGCCCACGGCGGCGAGCGCGGGCTGAGAGCCGCCCGCTCAGCGGTCCTCGGCATGCTCGCGCACCCACTGGGCGAAGCGGGCGATGGCGGCTCGGTTCCGCTCCGTGGTGGGGCGCCAGCCGTCGGAGCCGTGGTAGTAGCCGAAGTAGGTGCCCGCCAGGGTGTGGATGGCCTGGTAGACGTTGGAGTGGGGCCGTTCGCCGAGCGAGCCGTCGTTGAGCTTGTCAACCAAAGCAAGCAGACCCA
>CBFDBL010000484.1:0-5408 GCA_965603035.1 uncultured bacterium | reverse complement strand
TTCGCAGAAGGCGACGGGAGCCACGGGCGAGCGGAGCCGCGGCCCGGACGGGCACAGGAGGAAGTGACAGCCCCCTTTCACCAGCCTCGGCAGGGCGCAGCGGGACCGTCACCTCGCGAAACGGCTACGCCGTCAGTGAGCTTGCGGGCTCCGGGATTCGCAGTGCAGACTGGCCGCTTCCGACAACGTGCGCGCGCCTGGCCGGCAGGGCCTGGCGCCACCCGAGCCTTGCAGTGCTTATGCAAAGGTCAGTGATCACCCCACGAAGGAGCTTCACAATGAAGACCGTGCGTCTCGGCCGGACGGACCTCGAGGTGCCGGTGCTCGGCATCGGCGGCATCCCGCTCCAGCGCCCCAGCGAGGACGAGGCCATCGAGGTGGTCCGCGCCGCGATGGACGTCGGCATACGCCTGGTGGACACCGCGCGCGGCTACGGCACGAGCGAGGCGCGCTTCGGCAAGGCCATCGAGGGGCACCGCCCCGAGGGCGTCGTGCTCTGCACCAAGTCGCCCAGGCGCGATGCCGACGGCATGCGCCAGGACATCGAGACCAGCCTGCGCGACCTCCGCACCGAGCGGATCGACCTCTACCAGTGCCACGGCACCCGCAGCGCCGAGCAGCTCGAGCAGCTCCTCGGCCCGGGCGGCGCGATGGGGGCGCTGCGCAAGGCGCAGGACGAGGGCCTGGTCCGCTTCGTCGGCATCACCAGCCACCAGTACGACGTGCTCGAGGCCGCCATCGCCACCGGCGAGTTCGACACGGTGATGGTGCAGTACAGCTTCATGGACACCCCGGCCCGCGAGCGCATCTTCCCCCTCGCCCGCGAGCGCGACGTCGGCATCCTGCTGATGAAGTGCATGGGCGGCGGCGTCTTCGGCCAGGCGGGCCCGTCTCTGCGCTGGGCGCTCGCCGAGCCGGGGGTGGCCATGCCCGTCGGCATGCAGACGGTGAGCGAGGTCGAGGAGAACTGGGCGATCGTCTCGGGCGACTGGGCGCTCTCGCCGGCCGACGAGGACTACATCGCCGAGCTGCGGGCCGAGATGAGCGACACCTTCTGCCGGCGCTGCGGCTACTGCATGCCCTGCCCCAACAAGGTCTCCATCCCCATGGTCATGTCCTTCGCCATGCTCTACCAGCGCATGGGCTGGCGCGACCACTACGCGCGGCTGCTGGAGTCGGCGCGCCGATGCGTCGGCTGCAAGGAGTGCGAGGGGAAGTGCCCGTACGACCTGAGCATCAGCACCCAGGTGCCGCTCATCGCCGACGAGATCGCCCAGGTCGTCGCCGCGCACGACGCGGCGCGCTGAGCGCGCGTTCGGAGTCCACCCCTTCAGGCGTGCGTTGACCCGCCGTAAGTCGAGTGGCCCGCCATCAGGGCGCCCGAGGCGGAATCGCCGCAAGGTGTCTGGATCACTGCACGAGGTCGGCGAGGCCGCCGGCCGAGCGTCTGGCGCCTCTGACCATCGCGTTGAGGAACGCCGAGCGCAGGGGGCGCACGGCCATCGCCGCCTTCCAGGGCGGCGACCTCTCGAGCAGTCCCAGGATGCGGCTCAGAGCGCGGTGGCTCAGGCGGGTCGGGTCGTCGAAGAGCAGATCGGCGAGCTTGCCCCGCTCGATGGCCATCGCCACCATGCGATCGAAGAGCGTCTCGGGCGCGTAGACCCGCTGCTCCCGCGGCCGCATCGTCACGGCGCCGAACTTGCACCGCGAGTGGCACACCCCGCAGCCCAGGCACACGCGCTCCTCCAGCCGCGCCACCTTCCGCGTCCCCTCCCCTTCCTCCCGCTCGACCAGCTCGACGGCCCCGACGGGACACGCCTCGGCGCAGCGGCCACAGCCGCGGCACGCATCGGGGTCGATGCACGCCAGCCAGTTCGACGTCGCCACGGCGTTCCGGATGCCGAGGCCGCGGATGGCCTGCATGAAGCCGCAGCAGCACGGGCAGCAGTTGCAGATGAACGTCACCTTGTGTTGCACGTTATCGCCCGTGTGGGCGAGGCCGGCGTCCCGGGCCTCCTCGAGCAGGCGCAGGCCCTCGGCGTTGCTGACCAGGCGCGCCGCGCCCATGTGCTCGGCCGCCTCGGCGGCGTAGTTGAGCGAGAGGCAGATCTCGAGGGGCCGGTCGCAGGCCGTCCCCAGGTGACTGGCCTTGTGGCGGCAGGCGCACACCGAAACGCCGACGGCGGTGGCCGAGCCGACCACCTCGCTCGCACGCTCCCAGTCGAGGATCTCGGTAGCGTGCCCCTCGGGCAGTGCGGGCTCGTGGACGAACGAGCGGGCGAGCTGCGTCTCCCCGTCGAAGACGGAGCGCGCGAAGCGGTCGCTCTCGGTCATATAGCGCTCGAACAGCCGCGCCAGCTCGCCCAGCGGCACGTCCTCGCGCACGCGCATGAAGACGAACTCGAAGAAGCCGATGACCACGGGCGGGAGGGCGAAGTAGCGCTCCCCGTTGCGCTCGACGTCGAGCACGACGCCGCGGCGCGCCATCTCGCCGAGCTGCCCCGCCAGCTCGTCCGGCGGGACGCCCAGCCGCCGCGACAGCGTCCCCACCGGCGTCGGTCGCCCTGGCAGCCGCCGGGCCAGCTCCGCCTCCGCGGGCGAGAAGAGCAGCTCCAGGATCTTCGTGAACGCCGGCGACGCCGGCGCGCCCGTCGGGAAGCGGTCGAGCCGCTGCTGGAGGTGGCGATACGCCCGGGCCTCATCAACGTGATGTCCCATCGCTCGACACCCGCCTCACGATGCTGCCTCGGGGACGGACGGTGCACTGGAACTGCGGCTGGCGGTCGGGCGGCGGCATCGCCAGCCACTGGCCCTCCCATGTCTCGACCACCTCGGGCGCACCCGCGCGCTTCGCCTCGGCGCTCTGCCCGCCGTCCTTCCGCTCCGTCTCGCTCATCCCTCTTCTCTTCTCACGCATCACGCATCACGCGTCCACCTGCTCGATCCGCACCGCGCGCTTCGCGGCGTCGGGCTCCTCGAAGTCGTCCCTGCCGTGCTCCCGCGCCCAGAGCTGGAGCAGGCGGCGGTGGATGCCGTGGGGGTCGGTCTCGAACCAGTTCATGGCGGCGACGTTCATGCCGCGGTCCTGGCCGCGGTAGAGCTTCGGGGGCTGGATGCAGGCGGGGTCCATGAGGATCTGGCGGACGATGTTGAGCAGCACGCGGTCGATCTCGCCGTTGACGTGGATGCAGGCCTCGCCCTTGCCGCTGGTGCCGATGCGGGGGTGGTAGAGCTTCTTCATGGAGCGGACGACGATGGTGCCGAGCTTGTTGGGATAGGCGCGGGGGACGTCGATGCGGAAGCGGTGGTCGCGGGTGAGGGTGACCTCGGCCTGGCTGCCGACGCTCTCGATGCCGGGCAGGTGGTGCGCGTGGACCTCGAGGGTGCGGATCGCGCCGTCCCTGTGGCGGCGTGCGACGCGGACGTCGAAGTCGGGGTGATGCCATCGCCCCTCGCGGCGGCGCGGCTGCTGCCACGGCCATCGCTGGGCAGCGTAGAGCCGCGCCATCTCCTCGTAGAAGGCGTCCACGAAGACGGCGATGCGCTCGTTGAAGACGCGGGTCGGGAAGCGGAACATCGGATGGTCAGCCAACGATGGCGGTGGCGTCGAGGCTGAAGCGCTCCTCGGGCTCGACGACCGGCTCGATGCGGCCGAACTCGATCGTCGGCGGCAGCGCGGCGTTGCCCTGGGCCTTGCGCATCAGCACGAGCGAGACGTTCTCGCGGCCCACCCGCCCACGAGCCCAACGCTGCACGTCCACGCCGTCGCTCTGACACCGCTCGATGATCGCGTCCACCAGGTCGGCCACCGTGCTCCCACGGTCCACACGCACCCTGAACGTCTTGTTCGCGGGCTCGACGTCGATCAGGACCTCGGCGTGTTCGGGTGTCTCGGACATCTCTGGCACCTCCTGAAGCGGTCGGGATTGGGCAGATGGTTCGTGATGCGTGATGCGTGATGCGTGAGAAGAAACTGGGGCTCCGAGGCTGGCTCGCGCATCACGAATCACGAATCACGCGCCTCTTCGTCTCCTGCACAGGGCGTCCACGCACCGGGGGTTGGGCACGATGTCGTGGACGGAGAACTCGTGTCGTCCGATGTCGTAGCGGATGCGCTGGCCGAGGGCGGGGACCATTTCGTCGCTCGGGCCGGCCAGCAGCTTGACCACCTCTGTCGATGTTATCGCGCCGACGACGGATGTCAAGATCGAAATCGCCGGGAATCGCGCCCGCGTCTCGTGGAAGAACGCGTCGCACTGCCGCCGCACCTCGTCGCCGAGCACTCCCTGGAGGTAGTCGCCGCTCCACAGACACACCAGGCAGGCCGTGCGGCCGGGCACCAGGACGGTCACCTCGCACCACGTCCGCCCCATCGCGCCGTTCACCACGGGGAGCCGGCGCCGCCCGCCCAGCAGGCGGGCGTTGACGTAGTAGCGTGCGAACTCGTCGTCCACGCACAGCGCCACGGCATCGACGTCCCAGGCCGTATTGGGCGCCTCCTGGATCGGGCGGGCGTGGGTCCTGACCTCGGTGGCGGGGGCCGCGGCCTTCAGGGCGCGGCGGACGACGTGCACCTTCTTGCGGCCGACGTCGCGCTCGCGGAAGAAGATGCAGCGATTGAGGTTCGACGCCTCCACCGTATCGAAGTCCACGATCGTGAGGCGGCCGACGCCCACGAGCGCCAGGTTCTTGGCCACCTCGTTCCCGACGGCCCCGGCGCCGACGACGAGGACGTGGGCGCGCGCCAGGCGCGACAGCCGGCGCGCGCCGAAGAAGCGCCGCGTCCTGTCGTCGCGCGCCTCGCCGCCGACCTCAATCCGCCGCGACCGGCCTCGGGGCATACTCCACCCACTCCTGCTCGGCCAGCTCCCCCGCCGCGTCGCGCTGGTAGACCAGGAAGTGGCCCGTCCGAGGGCTCACCAGCACGAAGACGTTGCCCGCGGCGTTGTAGGGGAAGCTGGCGAAGGTCGCCAGGTCCCGCTCCGACAGCCTCGGCTCGCCCCCGAAGGGATGCGAATGGAAAATGCCGACGACGTGTGGCCCGGGCCGCTCGGAGCCGTGCCGCTCGTCGAGCTCGATGTGACAGGCCGACACGCCCTCGACCGTGAACCGCGCGTGCACCGGGCCGGCATCCACCTCGCCCGTCGCCCAGTCCACCACCCGCACGTAGCGCCGACCCGCGTGCTCGCAGCGCCAGCCGGCCAGCAGACCCAGCGCCTCGCTCGGCATCGCGCGCCGGCACCAGGCGACCAGCTCGCCGACCACGCGGGAGAGGACATAGACCGACTGGGAGGGCCCGGCGTCCGCCGCAGCAGGCTCTCGGGCGGCAATCGGGGATCGGGCATCGGAAAGGCTCATCCCACCGGCCCCCAGGTCATGTAGCGGCCGCGCCGCCGCTTGACCATCAC
>CBFDBL010000483.1:0-5413 GCA_965603035.1 uncultured bacterium | reverse complement strand
GAGAAGCCAAGCTGGTAGGTCTTCTTCGGATTGAGGCCGGACGCCTCGAAGGCAACCTGCTGGCCGGTGTAGAAGATGGTGGTGAAGCGAAGCTGGCTGGCGGTGGCGGGGCCGCCAGCCCAGACGTAGGCCTGGCCGTCGAGGAGCTTGAGGGTCGGGCCGCCCTTGGCGCCGTCGAGGGCGTCGGGGCCGCAGTCGAGGTAGGCGACCAGGCGGTAGCCCTTGGGCGCCTTGGCGGCAAGCTCCTTCTTGTAGGCGGCGCTGCGTTCCTTGTTGGCGCGGAGGGCGGCTCTCTGCCGGCCGGGCGCGGCGGGCGTCTTGAGCGATTCCTCGTGGAGGGCCTTGGCCTGCTTGACGACCTCGGGGTTCTTGCTGGTCGCGGCAAGCTGCTGCATGGGCTCCTGGACGGCCTTGCGGTCGGTGGCGAGCAGGGCCTTGGCGATCTTGAGCATCGCCATCTCGGCCTCGGCCGCGACCTCGGTGTCCGCGCGGAAGCCGGCGGCGACCTGGAGGGCGGCGGCATCGGCCACCTCGCCGAGGGCGCCGAGCAGTGCCCGCTTGGTCTCCGTGGTCCTGGCGACTGGGCGTACCTGCTGGAGCATCTTCAAGCGTCGAGCCGGTTCGGCCTCCGCTGCGAGACGCAGGTACCCCCGGAGGGCGAGGACGCGATGGGAGGGAGTGCGAGCGTCCGTGGCGAGCCTGAGCAGGTCCGACGCGGCGGTCACGGTGGGCCACTTGGCCAGGGCCCGAACCGCGGCGTCCTGGACGTCGGGGCTGCCGTGCTGGAGCTCGGCGACGACGAGCTTGAGGGCCACACCGCTGCCGCACTGGCTCAGGATGCGCAGCATCGCGGGCTTGACCTTGTCGGGGGCGGTGCGGATGGCCTTTGCGAGGGGGATCACCCGCTGAACGGGGGTGGACACCCGTGGTGCGACGGCGGCGACGGCGCGCTCGGCGGCGCGCGTGTCGGCCTCTGTGGGCGCCGCGACGAGCAGATCCACGAGCTTGGGATAGCAGGCAGCGTCGCCGACGGCGGCGAGGGAACCGAACGCGGCGGAGCGGACGCCCTCGTCGGGATCCGTCGCGGCCTTCAGGAGCGTCGGATTGGCGTTGGCGATGCCGCGTGCGCCGACTGCTCGGAGAAGCTCCGCGCGGAGGGCCGGCTGGCCCTGCGTTGCCAGGGCGACGATGCGTCGATCGACGGCCTCCCCAGGCAGCCGATGGAGGCTGTCGCGGGCGGCAGCCTGGATGGAGCCCTGCGCAGCAGCGGCCAGGCCGGCGAGCAGGTCCACGGTCTTGGGGCCGCCGAGGGTCGCCAGAGCGCGGATGGCTGCGAGACGCACCGTCTCGTCCTTGGCGCTCGCGAGACTCGTCACGGCGGGCCCGGCCGCGCGGTCGCCCCGCTGCGCGAGCACGTCGACCAGCAGCACCTGTTCGGCCGGGGGCAGTTCAGGGAGCTTCGCGGTGAGGATGTTGGTAATCTCCGCATCGTGCGGATCAACCGTGGTCATGATCTGGTAGGCCTCGGCGCGGAGCCTGGAGTCGTCGGCGTCGAGGATGAGGGGCACCGCAGCTCTGGGGTCGACCTTCACGAGCCCGATGATCGCGCCCATACGCCAGCGGAGCGGCGGGTTGGAGTCGAGGATCTTGCGGTAGAGCGCGGCCGCGGGCTTGGGGCCCATGCGCTGGGCGCACATCAACTGCGCGTCGCGCAGGCGGCCGAGCAACGCGCCGCCGGCATTGGCCTGCAAGAGGGCCGACCAGGCGTCGGAGGACGCGATCTTGCCGAGCGCCTCCAGCGCCGCGGCGGCCAGCGTTGGATCCTGGTTCGCGACGTGCCGCGCGATGGCTTTCGCCGACGCCGCGTCGCGCCGCACGCCCAGCGAGTTGACTGCGCCGACGAGCGCCGTGCCCTTGAGCTCGCCGAGCGCGTTGCGGAGGGCCTGGAGTGATCGCTCGCCCGGGATGCCCTCGAGGGCACGGCGGGCCATGTCGCAGGTCTTCGGATCGTCGAGCATCTTGATCAGCGTGGGCACGTGGGAGTCGTTGCCGACGACGTAGAGCTGCTCGCAGATGAACTCCTTGGCCGCGAGCGTCGTCTTGGGACCGGCGAGTACGTGGCCCAGGCGCTTGGCCACCTGGGCCTTGCCGTCGCCGGTGGCCCTGGCGATGTGCAGCTCGAGGAAGGCGAGCGGCGCGCGCGGCTGGCCGTAGTCCCAGGTCGGCAGCAGCTTGAAGGCCTGGTCGGCCGTCATCTGGCCGGCGACGGCAGATGAAGCGAGGGCGACGGCAAGGATGGCAGCGCTGATCTTGGTGGTTCTCATTCTCTTCCCTCTGGCAACGGGCGACCCGGAGGGTCGAAGATCCCGTCCCCGCGCGGGAGCACGGGGACGAGCGCGTTGGTTCTGGGCTTTCTCCAATCGCCAATCACAGCGCCCACGGGCTGCGCATGGGCCGGCTCAGGAAGCGGTTGGCGCCGTCGTCGTTGACGAAACGCCGGGTCTGCCAGTCCCAGACGAGCTTGCGGCCCGTGCGGGTCGCGATGTCGCCGAGGATGGTCAGCGCGGTGGCCGAGTGGCCCTGCTCGACGGCGGCGACGGGGTCGCGACGGCTGCGGATGCAGTCGATGAAGTTGCCGTGATGGTTGTGCGACTCGTAGAGCCGCTCGTCGTCGGGCTTGAGCTTCACCTTCAGCAGCGAGGGCGGGTCGGAGCGGATGCCGCCGCGGTTGACGTGCACCCAGCCGTCGGTGCCGATGAACCGGCAGCCCTGGGGATGGACGCGGTTGTGGGTGAAGCTGAAGTGGAGGCCCTCGGGGGTGCGGTAGTGGATGTGCCAGCCGACGGACGTGTTGGCGATGCCGTCGGTCGGGAAGGTCGCGGTGCCCTCGATCTCGAGCGGCTTCGTGCGCAGGCTGGGGCAGCCCCACTGGGCGATGTCCACGTGGTGGACGCCCCACGAGCCGATCCAGCCGATGCAGTAGTCGTAGATGAAATACCAGTTGTAGGAGCACTTGAGCTTGTTGTAAGGCGCCCAGGGCGCGGGGCCGAGCCACATCTCGTAGTCGAGGTCGGCCGGCGGCTTCTCCGGCGGGACGTTGGGCAGCGCGCGGCCGCCCGGCACCCCGACCTCGACGGTGTGCAGCTTGCCCAGGTAGCCGTTGCGTGCGAGCTCGCAGGCGAAGCGGAAGTTGCGGCCCGACCGCTGCTGCGTGCCGAGCTGGAAGACGCGGCCGTGGCGGCGGACCGCGTCCACCACGGCCTGTCCCTCGGCCACGGTCAGGGTCATCGCCTTCTCGCAGTAGACGTCCTTGCCCGAGCGCAGCGCCCAGACTGAGTGGTGGGCGTGCCAGAACTCGGGCGAGGCGATCACCACGGCGTCGATGTCGTCGCGCGCCACCAGCTCGCGGAAGTCGGCGTAGTCGGCGCAGCCCTTGTACGAGCCCTTGCCCGCGCGGCCGGCGTGGGCGCGCTCGACCCCCTGCTTCGCCTTCTGCCGCTTGCTCGCGAAGGGATCGCAGACGGCGACGACCTCGACGCCGCCGTGCCGGGCCAGGGACCTGGCGTGTCCCGAGCCGCGCCCGCCGGTGCCGATCGCACCGATGGTGATGCGGTCGCTCGCGCCGAAGGCGGAGGCGGGGACGACGCAGGGCGCGGCCAGCGCCGCGGCGGTGCCGGCCAGGAAGCGGCGGCGCGTGACGGCGGCCGCCGTGGGGGGCGCTCCAGCCATACGAAGCTCCTTGCGAAGAGGCATCCTGAGCGTGCCGCCGCGCGCGAGCGGCCCTGCCTTGATACACGAATCGGGGCCGCAATGCAATCGCCGCGGGACACCCACTTGCATCCGCAGGCGATTGCTGTTCAATAGGTGGCCGGAGCGGCAGTGCAGAACCGGGGCTTCGGCACAGGAGGACGGGCGATGACGATGTGGCGACGAGCGGCCATGGCCGCCGGCCTGGCGTGTCTGCTGGCGGGCGTCTCGTGCGAGACGACGCAGCCGGCGGGGCCGGGCGCCGAGGGCGCGAAGGGCCTGCGCGTCGACAAGCAGCCCTACGGCAAGCTGCCCGACGGACGCGAGGTGGACCTCTACACGCTCACCAACGCGGCCGGCATGCGCGTCAAGCTCATCACCTTCGGCGCACTCACCGTCGGTGTCGAGGTGCCCGACCGCGACGGGAAGCTCACCGACGTGACCCTCGGCTACGCCGCCCTGGAGGGCTGGCTGGACAACCCCAACTACTTCGGCGCGACCGTCGGCCGCTATGCCAACCGCATCGCCAAGGGCACGTTCTCCCTCGACGGCTCCACCTACACCCTCGCCACCAACAACGGCGAGAATCACCTCCACGGCGGCATCCAGGGCTTCCACAAGGTGCTCTGGGACGCCCAGCCCGTCGAGACCGACGACGCTGTCGGCGTCCGCTTCACGTATCTGAGCAAGGACGGCGAGGAGGGCTACCCAGGCAACCTGAAGGTGGCCGCGCTCTACAGCCTGACCAGGGACAACGAGTTCAAGGCCGAGTTCTCCGCCACCGCCGACAAGCCGACCGTCGTCAACCTCGCCCACCACAGCTACTGGAACCTGGCCGGCCCCGCCGCGGGCGACGTCCTCGGCCACGTGCTCACGATCAACGCGGACCGCTACACGCCGGTGGACGCCGGCCTCATCCCCACGGGCGAGCTGGCGGCCGTGAAAGGCTCGGCGCTGGACTTCACGGCGCCGACGGCCATCGGCAAGCGCATCGGCCAGGTCGAGGGCGGCTACGACCACAACTTCGTCCTCAACCAAGGGGACGGGGCGCTGACCCTCGCCGCACGCGTCGTCGAGCCCACGAGCGGCCGCGTGATGGAGATCCACACCGACCAGCCCGGGATGCAGTTCTACTCGGGCAACTTCCTCGACGGCTCGGTCACCGGCAAGGGCGGCGTGGCCTACGGCAAGCACTTCGGTCTCTGCCTCGAAACCCAGCATTTCCCCGACTCGCCGAACCAGCCGGCCTTCCCGCCCGTTGTCCTGCGGCCCGGCGAGACGTATCGCCACACGATGGTCCACACGTTCACGACACAGTGACGCAGGGCAGGCCCCGATGGCCTTTCTCCCTTGGCAGCGCTCGACTTGCGTTACAACTTATTACAGAACCGGGCTGGATTTCCCGGCAGGGGAGCGGTAAGATGTGGGTGCGGGCCTTTACAATAGTGGTGCGCACCCAGCGCGGCAGCCCTGCGGCACCGACGCGATGCGTGCTGAACATCTGACCCGATAGGAGGGTGCGAGATGCGTTCCGGGCTGCGTCGTCTCGGCTCTGGCTTCTTCCTCGCGATCGTGGTCCTGTGTCTGGCGGGCCTGGTGGCCGAGCAGGTCGCCTACGGCGACTGGGAGCCGCCGCCGCCGCCCAAGCCGTCGCGCATCAGCGCCT